>NZ_DBHLDX010000005.1:0-67347 GCF_057312375.1 Fretibacterium sp. | reverse complement strand
CGTCGATTTTTAGAGCTTCGGTCTAGCATAACGTTTTTGGAGGTTTGCCGAGCTGTTATAGCTTTTTAGCCCGACAAACCTCCTTTTTGTATCTTAATACAAGGAAACAAGGAGGGCATCATGTTTGGTTCGTGGACCCTGGATTCCTTTGCAATAGGCAGCGTCATTCTTTTTGCTGTTCCCATCATCGCCTGTATCCGCAGGCAAATCCAGCAGGGGAAGGGGAAGTGTGAGTAATGACTGGTATAGAACTGTACAGGTGGGGCATCTTTGCGGTTGCGTCGGCGATACTTATCGGCGTGGGCTGGTGGACGAACGTCAGGCTCAAGAAAAAGGCCGAGATGGCCCACCTGTCCGGCGACGATGAGAAGGCCTTCCTGCTCGGCAGCAACGAGATGGGGCCCTTTGTGGCTGCGGGGACGCTTATGGCGACGGGCTACAGCGGCTGGGGCTTCATCGGCTCGCCGGGGACGGCCTACGCCTACGGCACGATCGAGATCCTTGCAAACTTCTTGTTCGCGCCGGCCATTACCTTCGGCGCGCTCTTCTTCGCGGGCTTCATGCGCAAGCAGGGCGAGAGGTTCGGGGCGCTGACGGTTCCGGAATACCTCGCAAACACCCACAGGGGCTCACAGGGCATGCGTCGGCTCGTCCACTTCCTGGCGGCCATCGCCACGTTCGTCTTCATGTCGGTCTACATGATCGGCCAGATCCGCGCCGTCGCAAGCGTGGCCTCGGAGTGGCTCGGGACGTCGCTCCACATCTCGGCCATTATCTTCATGGCGGTCGTCATGATCTTCACGATGCAGGGCGGGCTCCTGGCGGTGGCGATCACCGATACGATCATGTGCTGCGGCATGGTCATCGCCTCGTGCATCGTTTACTATGTCATCACGCAGGACGTCTCGCTGACGGAGCTCATCGCCAGGGTGGGCGAGATCAAGCCGGAGTTCATCAACCCAACCACGTCCAACCCCTATGGCGACCCCAAGTACAGCGTGTTCCTCGTCTTCGTCTACGCCATGCTCTTCACGACCGTTTTGCCCTACATGTCCGTTCGTTTCCTCGCCATGAAGAAGGACATGAACATTCCTCTCGTCGCGCTCTATATGGCCCCCATGGGTTTTGCCATGAGCTTTGTTCCGCTGGTGGGCCTCTACATGTTCTACAAGGACCCCACCTGGCCGCAGGTCTTGGCGACCGAAGCTCCGGCGGGAGCCCACGTTGCGGACCACGCGATGCCAGTCTTCCTGAACACGTACCTGTCGCCGGCTGTCGCGAGCATCATATCGCTCTTCATCATCTTCGCGATGCTCTCCACGATCAGCTCCGTGCTTCAGGTGCAGGCGTCGGCGCTCTCTCACGACCTTTACGTGTCGGCGGCGGGCAGGGACTCCAAATACGCTGATCTCCTGAACCGCGGCGCGGTCGTCGTCACGACGGTGCTGGGCATCGTGCTGACCTTCTTCGCTCCTCAGGGGATGCTGAACCGCATCGCCTACATAGGGACCGGAGGCCTTATCTCGATGCTGGTCGGGCCCACCATCATCAGGACGTTCATCGAGGGGAACCTGCTCACCTGTCTGCTCTCGATGATCACAGGCTTCTTCGGCAACGTCTACCTCGTCCTCATCTACGGCAAGTTCGGCTGGGTCGAGGCACCGATCATCGCAGGCATCGCCGGTTCGCTCGTCTACATGATCGTCGGCTACGTCACCAACGGGATGAGGGCAAGGCCCCTCGACAGCGAGGAGGCCGCTGCCGCCTGATGGCGAGCGCCATTTGATCGGTCAACCCCATATCCCTGACTGCGCTTGAGTTTTTGCCATGCACGGATAGGGATGCGTTTTGAGTTGGGATGCAGCCTTGATATCGTCGTCAAGGTTGCAATCCTTTTTTTGGAGGCGAGTTTCCTTCGGGGTTGAAGCGGATTCCCCGCATTTTTGGAAGGAGTGCAGTTCATGAAGGATATTCGTGTTTTTTCTGAGATAGGACGGTTGAAACAGGTTATCCTCCACAGGCCTGGCAACGAGTTGAGCAACATCTCTCCCGATCTGATGGCGGATTTCCTGTTCGATGAAGTGCCGTTCCTGCGCGGAGCGATGGCGGAACACGATGCCTTTGCCGCCATGTTGAGAAGTTGCGGCGCCGAGGTGATCTACCTTGAGGACCTTGCTGCAGAGGCGATTGAGAACGCCGGGGTGCGTGAGGCGTTCGTGGACGAGTTCATCGGCGAGACCTGTGTGACCTCCAAGGACGAGATTCGGATGCTCAAGGACTTCCTGCTGGGCATTCCCAAGACGCGGGATATGGTGCTGCAGATCATGGCCGGAACCCGCCGCTCCAGTTTCCCCAAGCGTGACCACACGTCGCTTGTCGACTTCGTGGATGCGGAGTATCCATTCGTCACAAACCCGATGCCCAACCTTTATTTCACAAGGGACCCCTTTGCCCTGATCGGGTCCGGCGTGTCGCTCAACCACATGTGGAGCACCGTTCGCAACCGCGAAACGCTCTTTGGCAAGTATATCTTTAAGTATCACCCACGATTTAAGAACTCCGCCATTCCGTTCTACTACGACAGGGACATACCGTACCACATTGAGGGCGGTGACCAGCTGGTCCTCAGCGATAAGGTCTTGGCGGTGGGGATCTCTCAGCGCACGGAGGCAAGGGCCATCGAGCTCTTCGCAGAGAGGCTTTTTAAGGGGCCTGACAGCTTTGAGACGATTCTGGCGTTCAAGTTCCCCGCAAAGCGGGCTTTCATGCACTTGGATACCGTGTTTACTATGGTGGACCGGGATCTCTTCACGATCCATCCGGAGATACAGCAGCATCTTGAAGTTATCGCTGTGACGATGAAGGATGGAGAGCTCAGGTTCGAGTATCAGGGGCGTGCACTTGAGGACGTGCTTAAGAAGTACCTGAACCTGGATAAGGTCCGGCTCCTGCCCTGTGGGGGCGGCGACCCCGTTGACGCACCCAGCGAACAGTGGAGTGACGGCTCCAACACCTTTGCCGTCGCGCCTGGTGAGATCATCGTCTACGACCGCAATGTGGTCACGAATAAATCTCTTGAGGATGCAGGGGTTAAACTGCACGTCATACCGTCAGCGGAGCTGTCGCGCGGGCGTGGCGGTCCCCGTTGCATGACCATGCCGATGGTGCGGGAGAATCTCTAAATTTTTCACTTGCCTTCCCCGCTCGAACCTCCATCTTGATGGCGATGTAAATTCCTGGTCCTGCATCCGCCAATGAGTTGTAAATCGTGGGGTACGATTCGTTGTTGCTATAATAAAGCCAGTGAATACGTCGCCTGAGGAGGTGGTGAGCATGGATAAGGACAAGGAGAGGGTCGTCCCGGTCATGACGAAGCACGAACGGCAGGAGATGCTGAACCTTCAGGAGCAGGGGGAGCTGCCGGAGAACATCGACCGCTCCACCGACCTGTACTTCCGTTTCCTGCTGGGGACGCCGGCGCGGGGCCGGCTGCTTCGCGATATGCTAAACGCCCTCTTTGGTGCGCTGGGCTACCCACTACTACAGACGGTAACCCTCACGGACACCGAACGGGAGCCGGAGGCGGTGGGAGCGAAGTACACGCGCCTCGACCTGACGGCGCTGGACGACCTGGGCCGCACCCTGCACATCGAGATGCAGCGGGAGAACTACACGCACTTTCAGAAGCGCTGCCTCTTCTACCTGTGCCGGAACTACACGAGGTCGCTCAAGAGGGGCGAGGGGTACGCGAGCCTGTCCCCGATCGTCTCCATCTCGCTGTTGGGATTCGACCTTTTTGAGGGGGAGCGTGGGCTGTGGGACTTTGCGCTGATGAACCCCGGGACGGGGCGCCGTCTAATGGAAACGGACGACCTTCTCTTGTTCTACGTCGAGCTGAACAAGGCGGCGCGACCCCTGCGGGAGCTGCGGGCGAAGCTGAAGGCGAGCCCGAACCACGTATTGAGCCCTGAGGAGCGTGCGCAGGTGTGGGGAGGCTACATCAACAACGAGAGCGACGGTCTGGCCCTGCTGCGCGAGAGCTTGTCGAGGGATACCGTATTTTCGGAGGTGAGCGAGGTGGAGCAGGAGTACTGGAGTTCTCCGGAGAACCGCTACTATCAGCTGCGGGAGATGGTAACGCAGCTGGACTTCAAGGCGATTCGGGAGGACCGGCTGGCGGAGGCGACGAGGAGGGCCCGAGAGAAGGGCTGGGCCGAGGGCGAAGCTAAAGGCTGGGCTAAAGGTATGGCTGCGGGCGAGGCTAAGGGCGAGGCTAAGGGCGAGGCTAAGGGCGAGGCTAAGGGGAAGCTGCTTGGCCGACAGGAGACGGCGCGTGCCATGCTGCGGGAAGGGATGTCCCCGGAGTCCGTCGCGCGCTTCACCCGCCTTTCCCTGGACGAGGTCGAAGCCCTGAAGGAGAGTTAAGAGGGGTGCCAGTTAAAGATAGCCCTCGCTCCTTTATTGAGGCGCAGGTCCAATAATTTGTCTGAGGAGGAATTTATGGTTATGTCACGGCGTTTATCCATCGCGTGGAAACTGGTGCTCGCTGTCCTGTTGTCTTTCGGTGTTGTTTCTCAAATGGAAGGAGCCGAACCGAAACCGGAATGGAAGGTGGACTTCGTCAACGAGGACTTGACTGCCGATTTCAAATATATGAACTGGCGCATGTCGATCGATCCTTCCCCTGCGGAGAAGCTGTCCAGATTGAAGGAGCTCGGCTGCAACACTAACGTCAGTCGTGAGGGAATGGACACCCTACGCACCGCCGGAGGCGCTGATTTCACCGAGAAACAGTTTGACTGGATTCTGTCTACTCTGAAGGAGAAAGTTGGCGTAACGCCGGATAAGTTGACCGTCATGGATTTGCGTGGCGAAACGCACGGACTTATCGACGGCAATGTGTTCATGTACTGGATTCCCAACAACTACGTCAATGAAGGCACCCCCACTGAAAAAGTGCTTGAGATCGAAGCCGGACTGCTGGATGAATTGAGAAAACAGGATACCATAAAGATGTATCAGACCAAGGAATGGGGCGCAGATCACGACAGTCCCATGCTGGAGTACAAAAAACCGGTGATCCGGAGCGAGGAGGACCTCGTCAAGAGCAAGGGCGCAAAGTACGTACGTTTCGCGGACACCAACCACTTCCGCCCTGACGATCATGAGGTCGATCTGTTCGTGGCCTTCATGGCGGACCTTCCGACAGACGAATGGCTGTTCATGCACTGCTATGCCGGCGAGGGACGAACCACGAACTTCATGGTGATGACCGACATTTACAAAAATTATAAAGTGGCGAGCTTTGACGACATTGCTGCACGGCAGGGGCTTATCGGCCCCGTCGATGTGCGCACGGAAGTCGCGACGACGGGCAAAACGCACTACAAAATGAAGGCATCCATCGAGCGGCGCATCTTCCTGCAGCAGTTCTACAACTACGCCAAGGACACCGATTTCAAGGGAAAGACCTGGACAGAGTGGTGCAAGGAGCGGGACCTTACGCTTCAGTATTTCCCGGACTAATTAGCGGCATCTGCAATGACATTCAAAAAGAGCAAGTCTTCCGGTTGGATGCGTCGAGAATCCGTTCGCTTTCAATGACGAGAAACCAGCGTTGTCTGACTTGCCTTTTTCAACAGGATGGTTTATTGTACGTCAGTCTTTTGGAGCTTGAGTTTTCAATCAAAATTGAGCGTTAAAGCGGGCCGTTCACCGGGCTTTCGGTCCGGATGGACTCCGTTATCGAAAAACAACAGGGAGGAATTATCGTGGCAAGAAACTTGAGAGGAAGAAGTTTCCTGAAGCTTTTAGATTTTGAGCCGTCGGACGTTCGGTACCTTCTGGACCTGGCGAAGAACTTCAAGGACCTGAAGCGAACCAGGACGCCGCACCGCTACCTTGAGGGGAAGAACATCGTCCTGCTGTTCGAGAAGACATCGACCCGGACCCGTTGCTCCTTTGAGGTCGCGGGGATGGACCTGGGGATGGGCGTCACCTACCTTGACCCCGGCAGCTCTCAGATGGGCAAGAAGGAGAGCATCGAGGACACCGCGAAGGTCCTCGGCAGGATGTACGATGGCATCGAGTACCGCGGCTTCAGCCAGAAGCTGGTGGAGGAGCTTGCGCTGTACTCGGGCGTTCCCGTCTGGAACGGCCTGACGGACGACTTCCACCCCACCCAGATGCTTGCGGACCTTATGACGATGGAGGAGCACTTCGGGCACCTCAAAGGGCTTAGCTGCGTCTTTATGGGCGACGCCAGGAACAACGTCGCGAACTCGCTGATGATCGCCTGCGCCATGACCGGCGTGAACTTCACCGCCTGTGGCCCCAGCGACCTCTTCCCGAAGGCGGAGCTCGTCGAGAAGGCCAAGGAGATCGCAAAGAGGCAGGGGTGCACGGTGTCGCTCAACTCCAACGTCGATACCGCGGTTAAGGGTGCCGATGTCCTCTACACCGACATCTGGGTTTCCATGGGAGAGCCTGACGATATCTGGGAGAAGAGGATCAAGCTGCTCTCGCCCTATCAGGTCAACCGTCGCGTGATGGACCTGGCCTCGCCGGACGCGATCTTCCTTCACTGCCTGCCGTCCTTCCACGACCGCAACACCACCATCGGCGAGGACATCTACAAGAAGTTCGGCATCCCGGAGATGGAGGTCACGGACGAGGTGTTCACCTCCGACCGCTCCCTCGTCTTTGAGGAGGCGGAGAACCGGATGCACACCATCAAGGCCGTCATCTTTGCGACGATGTGCTGAGCGGAGGACGAACCTTGAGTAAAGTTGTCGTTGCGCTGGGCGGCAATGCCCTTGGCAATACCCCGGAGGGACAGATCGAGGCGGTCCGCAAGGCGGCCCCGTCCATCATGGGGCTGGTGAAGGCCGGCCATCAGGTGGTCATCGGGCATGGAAACGGCCCGCAGGTCGGAATGATCAACAACGCCTTCGATTTCGCCTCGCAGGGGGACGGCAAGACGCCTTACATGCCCCTCGTCGAATGTGGTGCCATGAGCCAGGGATATATCGGCTACCACCTTCAGCAGGCGCTTCAGGCCGAAGCGGAGCGCGTTGGGCTGAAGCTGGACGTCGTGAGCGTCGTGACGCAGGTTGAGGTCAGCGCGCAGGACCCCTCCTTCCAGGACCCCTCCAAGCCGGTGGGCAACTTCTGCAGCAAGGAAGAGGCGGACGCCATTGCGGCGGAAAAGGGCTGGACCTTCGTCGAGGACGCTGGACGCGGCTATCGCAGGGTCGTTCCCTCTCCTCTGCCGGTGAAGATCGTCGAGATGGACGCCATCAAAAAGATGATGGAGATGGGAATGGTCGTCATCGCGGTCGGCGGCGGCGGCATTCCGGTCATCTGCAAGGGAGATCGTTACGTGGGGATCGATGCGGTCATCGACAAGGACAGGAGCTCCGCCCGCCTTGCGTCGGACCTCGACGCCGACGCCCTGGTGATCCTGACGGCTGTTGACCGCGTGGCCATCAACTTCAACAAGCCCAATCAGAAGGACCTGGCACACCTGACGGTGGCAGAGGCCAAGGAGTACATGAAGAGCGGCGAGTTCGCCAAGGGCAGCATGTTGCCCAAGGTCGAGGCCTGTCTGGCCTTCGTCGAGGCCAAGAAGGGGCGCAAGGCCGTAATCACCTCCCTCGCCCTTGCCGCAGAGGCTTTGAAGGGCGAAGTCGGGACGGTCATCGAGGCTTAGGCCAGCTTCGCCGTAGAGAAATCACGCTTTCAAATCCGTAAGCCAAAGGGCCGCTCCGTTTTCTGCGGAGCGGCCCTTTTTCATGGGCTGGATCGGCAAGTCAATCCTCGACCAGTCCCTGCCCAGACGCGCCGAGCGAGAGCAGGCGCCGTTCGAGGTCCAGAAGGCCGACCGTGAAGCCGTCCTCGCGCGGGGAGGTGGACGGGGGATGGGGGCGTCCTTTCGGCGTGTGGAAGGGCAATGCGATCGTTTTGAAGTCCATCCAATCCGGTCGGTTCGCCGCGACGCGCGCGGCGGCGCGGTAGAGCTGGAAGCAGTCCGACAGGGAAACGTGCGCTGCAGCGTCCCCAACGGCCTCCTCCGCGCGCTGAATGTCCTCCGTGGCGGACAGCGCGCGGGGACCGCAGCACACCGCGTCCACGGCCTCACTGAGCCGCGGCGGCTTGAAGCGGTTCCTCCCCGGCAGGGCGCAGAACTCCGTCAGGCCCCGCATGGAGCACCAGCAGGGGAGGAGGAGTTGAGCCACCTCCGGAAGGAAGGCCATGTCGAAGCGAGCGTTGTGGATGACGAGTCCCTCGACGTTCCAATGGTCCCAGAACGCCATCAGGTCGGGCCAGTCCTCGACGAAGTAGGGCGAACCGTTGGGGCGTCGGGCGCGCAGGGCCAAAAGTCTTTCGAGCGTCAGGCCGTGGACGCGGACGAGCCAGCGATTGAAAGGTTCGGTAGGAAGGTAGAAGCGGTTGAAGAAGGCGAGGAGGCGCCCCGCCTCGTCGAACACGATGGACGAGGCGGAGAGCACGGAGGTCCCAGGGTAGCCGTTCGTTTCGAGGTCGAAGGCCGCGATGTTCAAGCCGGCTTAATCCCCGTTCAGGAAGCTCCAGGCGAAGCCGGCGTGGAGGGCTGCCGCGCGTTGGAGCTGCGCCTCGTCCAGGTTGAAGGTTGGCGAGTGATGGGGGCAGCGGGTCCCCGGCTGGGCGGGGTCGCCGACGCCCAGCTGGGCGAAGGTCGCCGGCACGGCACGGCCGTAGAAGCTGAAGTCCTCGGACCCCATGTTCACGGGCGCCTCCTCGGCATCGGCGCCGAACATCGCCTCCGCCGTTGCCTTCAGGATTTGGGTCAGCTTCGGGTCGTTGATGACCGCGGGGTAGAAGCGCATGTAGTTCAGGTCGATCCTGCAGCGCGTCGTCAGGGCGACGCCCTCCGCGATGCGGCGCATGGCGGCCTCGACCCTGTCTTGCATCTCCGGGCTCAGAGCGCGGGTCGCCCCCATCAGGGTGACGCTCTCAGGGATGATATTGCGGGTTTTTGTGGAGCTCTCCACGCTGGTGATGCTGATGACGGCCGTATCCGTGGGCGCGACCTCGCGGGAAACGATGGTCTGGAGAGCGCAGCCCAGCGTGCAGGCGGTGACGACGGGGTCCACGGCCTTCTCAGGGGCAGCGCCGTGTCCCCCCTTGCCCGTGACGACCAGGTCCCAGCCATCGGCGGAGGCCATGCAGGGGCCGGAGCGATAGAGCACCTTGCCGGTGGGGTAGAGGCTGAAGAGGTGGAGGCCGAAGACGCCATCCACACCCTGAAGTGCCCCCTCCTGGATCATGACCTTAGCGCCACCGCGAGGACCGTCCTCCTCGGCGGGTTGAAAGAGCAGACGCACCGTGCCGGGCAGCTCGTCCCGAATCTGCATCAGGATGCGCGCCGCGGTGAGCAGCCCCGCCATGTGCCCGTCGTGTCCGCAGGCGTGCATGACGCCATCGTTTTGGGACCGGTACTCGACGTCGTTTTCCTCGTGGATGGGCAGGGCGTCGATGTCCGCGCGCAGGGCCACGCACCTGCCGGGGCGGGCGCCCTGGATGTCGGCGATCAGGCCGCTCGACGTTCCGCCGTAGCCGCGATGGAGGACCGGGATGCCCAGCTTTCCCAGCTCCTCCTCGATGCGGCCCGTCGTCCGTGCCTCCTGCCAGGAGAGCTCCGGATGCGCGTGGAAGTGTCGCCGCAGAGCTACGGCGTCACGCTCATATTCCCTCGCCAGGTCCTTGATCCTGTTCAGCATGTTCATCATCGTGCCTCCATCTTCCTTCAATCTGTTGTCGCTTCCCCCAAGCGTTTTCTTCAAGACATTATCATTATAATACAGGTCCGGCTGTGCTATGATAAGCCCTGTAAACACTTTGCGGCAAACTCACTGACACGGGGGGGATTCTCTATGCTTCAGCCGCAGCGCATGGGCCGCGAGCCCATGCTGAAACTGATCTTCAGCTTCACGCTGCCGTCCATCGCAGGGATGCTTGCGAACGCACTGTACAACATCGTGGACCGCATGTTCGTCGGCCGCCTCGTCGGGACGATGGGGCTGGCTGCCATCAGCGTCTGCTTCCCCTTCATGCTCCTGCTCCTCTCGCTCTCGCTGCTCTTCGGGATCGGGGCCGTCCCCATGATATCGGGGGCGCTGGGGGAGAAGAACGACGACCTGGCCGAGGCCGTGCTGGGCAGCGCCCTCGCCGCGGCCGCGGTGGTCAGCGTCCTGGTGAGCGTCGTCGCCTTCATCTGGATGGACCCGCTGCTTCGACTGAGCGGCGCGAACGAGGAGCTCCTTGGTCCGTCGCGGGAGTACCTGCGCATCATCCTGCTGGGAGCGCCCTTTGGGATGCTCTCCTTCGTCATGAACTTCGCCATCCGCGCGGAGGGACGCCCCAACTTCGCCATGGCCACGCAGATGTTGGGTGCCGTCGCAAACATCGTTCTGGACGCGCTGTTCGTCTGGGGCCTGAAGTGGGGCGTCGCGGGGGCGGCGTGGGGCACGGCGTTGGCGCAGCTGACCAGCCTGCTGTGGGTCGCCTCCTTCTACTGGCGCCGGTCGGGACACCTGCGCCTTCGCTTGAAGTACTGTCGCCTGAAGCCGAGGATCCTCGGTCGCCTCATGGCTCTGGGTTTCCCCTCCGCCTTGACGGAGGTTTCGTTTTCCTTGTTTTACGTGTTGTTCAACCAGTCCCTGGCGAAGTACAGCGGCCCCCTCGCCGTTTCCGCCCTGGGGGCCTTCATGGGCTGGGACTCCCTGCTCTTCCTACCCGTCGTGGGGATATGCGACGGAGTGCAGGCCATCTTCGGTTTCAACTGGGGCGCGCGGCGCCCCCTGCGCGTGCTGGAGGCGCTGAAGCTGGCCCTCATCCTCGGCACGGGGTACTTCATGGGCAGCGTCGTCGTGGTGCACTTCTTCCTGTGGGACATGATGCGCCTGTTCTCCACCGACCCCGAACTCCTGACCATCGCCGTCGAGGGAGGGCGCGTTGCCTATGCGGGCGTCATCTTCACCGGCGTCGCCATGGTCACGAACAGCTTCTTTCAGGGGATCGGCCTGTCCGGACTCTCCCTCTTCCTCTCCCTCTGCCGCCAGTTCGTCTTCCTCATTCCGGCGCTCCTCATCATGCCTCGCATCTGGGGCGCCATCGGCGTCTGGGGCGCCTTCCCCGCTTTGGACGCGGGGGGCGGCGCGCTGTCCATCCTGCTCCTCTGGGGCCAGTGCCGCAGGCTGGGCCTCCTGCGGTGCGAGGCCAGGCGCCTGCGCCTCGCCAGGCTGAGGAGGGCCGGGGAGGGGCTCTGAAGGGCCTCACTTAAAACGATAAAAAGGGACCGCGAGGGCCCGCCGAGCGATGCTGATCTGTATTTCATGAATTTTTTCTGTGAATGGAGGCGCTTGTATTGCATAACTTTACGTGGTGGAATCCGACGATCGTCTTCTTTGGCGAGGGGACGATCCCCAAGCTGGCGGAGCAGCTCTCCGCGATCCACGCCAGGAGCGTGCTCCTGCTCTACGGCGGCAGGGCGATCTTCAAGAACGGGGCCTACGCGCAGGTGACGGAGACGCTGACGCAGGCCGGCATCGAGTTTCCAGAGGTTGGGGGTGTCCTGCCGAACCCGCGGGTGGACAAGGTGCGCGAGGCGATAGCGCGGATCAAGGCCGTGCCGGTTGACGCCATCGTCCCCATCGGCGGCGGCAGCGTCTTCGACTCGGCGAAGGCCGTGGCCGCGGGAGCGTGCTACGACGGCGACGTGTGGGACTTCTTTGAAAAGAAGGCTGAGGTGCAGAAGGCCCTGCCGATCTTCGGTGTCTTGACGGCGTCGGCCACCTCGAGCGAAGTGAACGACATCGCTGTGGTGTCCAACCCGGAGAGCGAGTTCAAGACCTCCATATCGAGCCCGCTGCTCTTCCCGAAGGTGTCCGTCATCGACCCGACGCTGCAGTTCACGCTCCCGGAACGGCAGACGGTCAACGGCGGTGTGGACATCATGGCTCACGTGCTGGAGCGCGTGCTCGACGGCGACGAGGGGGCGGAGCTGATGGACGAGCAGGGGTACGCCCTCCTGCGCAGCATGATGCGCCTGATCCCGGACCTGATCGAGGACCCGCGGGACTACGACGCGCGGGCGGAGTACGCCTGGGCGGCTTCCATCGCCCACAGCGGCTTTTTGTCCTGCGGGCGAAACGGCCGCGGGGACTTCGCCTCCCACAAGCTGGGGCATGCCCTCAGCCTGCTGTTCGACGTGCCCCACGGTGCGTCGCTCTCGGTCATGATGCCCGCCTGGGCGCGCTACCTGCACGAGGAGTACCCCGTGCCCTTCGCCCGGCTGGCGGAGAACGTCTTCGACATCTACGACGGGACGGACGAGGACAAGGCGCTTGAGGGCATCGAGTCACTGGAGGACTTCTTCAGCTCCATCGGCGCGCCGACGACGCTGCGTGAGCTGAACATCCGGGAGGAGGACGTCCGCCGCCTGGCGGAGAACGCCTCGTCCCACGGCAGCTTCGGCAAGCTGAAGCGCCTGAACGAGGAGGACGTCCTCGAAATCTACAAGCTGGCGTACTGAGTTTTTTGCGCGGTTCGCAGGACGACGAAAGGGGGCCGAAGCCCCCTTTCGCGCTCTTGAAAGCAGAGACGCAAGCCCTCGTCGCCGTCTAAAAGAGCCCCTTGTAGAACACGATGCCGATGGCGACGGGCGCCACGATGCGGATGATCCACGCCCAGATGCTCAGCAGTTTGAAACGATAGGTCCCGTGGTTTGATATCTCGTTCTCCGCCCTGTCGAGGAACCGCCAGCCGACGAAGATACAGGTCAGGATGGCGCAGAGCGGAAGCATAATGTGGTTGGACAGGAAGTCCATGGCGCTCAGGAAGTCCATGCCCCAAAGCTTGGGGGAGCCGCTCAGGGACGCGGCCGAGGGCAGGCCCAGCAGCGTGATGATGACCCCCATGATGAGGGAGGACTTTCTGCGGGACCACTTCAGGTCGTCCATGCCGTGGGCCACGGCCACCTCGAAGAGCGACATGGAGGAGGTGATGGCCGCGAAGAAGAGCAGGACGAAGAACAGGGCGGAAAAGATTTCGCCGTGAGGCATCCTGGCGAAGACCCCCGGCAGGACGATGAACGTCAACCCCACGCCCTGAGTGGGCTCAAGCCCCATGGAGAACACCGCCGGGAAGATGACGAGCCCCGCCAGGAAGGCCGCCAGCGAGTCGTAGAAGACCACGTAGGCGACGCTGGAGGGCAGGTGTTCCCCGTCCCTGATGTAGCTGGCGTAGGTGATCATGATGCCCATCCCCAGAGAGAGGGAGAAGAAGCCCTGGCTTAGAGCGTCCAGCAGAGCCGGCCAGGTCAGCTTGCTGAAGTCGGGCCGCAGGTAGAAGTCGAGGCCCTGCAGGGCCCCCGGCAGGGTGACGGCCCGCGCGATGAGCACGAGCATGATGAGGAAGAGCAGCGGCATCATGACCTTGCAGGCGCGCTCAATGCCCTTGCCGATGCCTCCCAGCACGATGCCCACCGTCATGGCCATGAAAGCCAGGAAGTAGGCGATCACCTCCGTGGGGCTGCCGACGAAATGATTGAAGACGTCGCCGGACCGGCCCTCCACAGCCTGCGGCATCAGGTCCTGAAGGCTTGCCACGATGTACTTCAGCGTCCAGCCCCCGATGACCGCGTAGTAGGACAGGATGATGAAGCTCCCCCCTATCGTTCCCATCCAGCCCACGAGGGTCCAGGTGTGGGTCCCCGACGCCTGCCAGAAGGCCGGGACCGGCGCCTTGCGCATACGCCGTCCCAACGCAAACTCGCCCAGCATGACCGTCGCCCCGACGGTGGCCACCAGCAGCAGGTAGACGACCAGAAACGCAGCCCCGCCATTCATCCCCACCATGTAGGGGAAGCGCCAGATGTTTCCCAGCCCGATCGCCGACCCCGACGCCGCCAGGATGAAGCCGATCCGGCTCCCCCAGTTCTCCCTCTCGTTGCGCCCATCGCTCATGACGTCCATCCTTCCCATGCCCGTGAATTTTCACCTGTCAATGCAGGAGAGTTCATAAACTATCAGTTTAACATGAATCCCGGTGGGAAACGCGAGAAACGGACGCAGTTTTCTTGAGGTGGAGCGTGGCGCGGCGGCTTAACCGTGCATCGTCCTCTCGAGCCATTCTCTGCCAGCTGCGATCTGCCGCCGCACCTCCCCGGGAGCCGTGCCTCCGTAGGACCTCCTGGCGTTCACGCAGGCCCTGATGCCGATGTCGCCCACCATGGATTTGGACAGGCGAGGGTCGATGAGGGGCAGGTCCGCGTCGGTGAGGTCTTCAAGCCGGCAGCATTTTTTCTCGCAGGCTCTCACCATGTGCCCCACGATCTCGTGCGCCTCGCGGAAGGGGATGCCCTTTACGACCAGGTGCTCCGCCGCGTCCGTGGCGTTGAGGAACCCCTTCTCCAGCTGTGCGTTCAGCACGTCCGGCCGGAACGAAGCGGCTCCGATCATCTTTTCGAGGATACGGATGCTCGCCTTCCACGTGTCGATGGCGTCGTAGACCTTTTCTTTGTCCTCTTGGAAATCTTTGTTGAACGCCAGTGGGGTCCCCTTGAGCACGGTGAGCAGCCCCATCAGGTCGCCGTAGACCCGGCCGACCTTCCCACGAAGGAGCTCGGCGATGTCCGGGTTCTTCTTCTGTGGCATGATGCTGCTCCCCGTGCAGAAGCTGTCGTCGAGGGTGAGGTAGGAGAACTCGGTGCTGTTGTACCAGACGAACTCCTCGGCCCATCGCGACAGGTGCATCATGGAGATGGAGGCCGCGCTGAGGAACTCGATCATGAAGTCGCGGTCGCTCACCGTGTCCATGGCGTTCTCCGTTGGGGCGGAGAAGCCGAGGGCCTCTGCGGTGGCCTGCCGGTCGATGGGCAGGGTGGTGCCCGCCAGGGCGCAGGCCCCAAGGGGACAGAAGTCGGTGCGCGCACGGCAGTCCTGAAGACGGTCCAAGTCCCGCCGAAACATCTGAAAGTACGCCATGAACCAGAACCCGACGGTGATGGGCTGGGCGTGCTGCATGTGGGTGAAGCCCGGCATCAGGACGTCCGTGCCCGCCTCCGCCCTGTCCAGGATGACCTTCATCAGGTCTGCCAACGCCCCCTCGATCTCGCGCATCTCCCGGCGCAGGAGCATCGTCGTGTCCAGCAGGCTTTGGTCGTTCCGGCTTCTGGCGGTGTGGAGCTTTTTGCCGACGTCTCCCGTATCCTTGATGAGGCGAGCCTCCACGCCCATGGCGATGTCCTCGTCCTCCACGGTGAAGCGGATCGTTCCGGCATCCAGCCCTTCCCGAATCCTCTCGAGCCCGGCGACGATCGCATCTCGATCGGCCTCCGTCACGATGCCCTGCTTCGCCAGCATGGTGACATGGGCGATGCTCCCCTCGATGTTCTCGCGATACGCCCTCACGTCGAACCCGATGGAGGCGTTGAACTCCTTGACGAGTTGGTCCATGTCCTTCTCAAACCTTCCAGCCCATAAAGCCATTGAGCGTCCTCCTTCAATCACTATCACACGATTTTCAGAATCACCTGCACCGTTCGGCCTAAGAGCCGGCGTCAGTCCCTCTTGAGGAATGCCGTCATACAGTGGACGCTCCCTCGGCCCTTGTTCAGCTCCGAAAGGTCGAGCACGTCGACCTGGATGCCGTTTCTCTCCAAAAGCTCCACGGCCTGGGGTGCCTGGTTGCTGGTGACGACGTGACCGTTGTCGATGGCTACGAAGTTCGTGGCGTACCCGTATTTCGTTTCGGTCAGGGAGGGTGTTTCCAGGACATTGAAGCCCTTCTTCTTCAGGCGGTCCACCACCTCGTAGGGGACCTGCATGGCATGGAGCAGCACGGTGTCCTCGCTCGCGATGTTCAGAAGACCGTCGATGTGGCAGTGCCCGTACGGTATCTGCATGGGGATGATGTCGGTCACCCCCTGTCGGGTCAGCTCCGACGCCATCTGGTCATAGCCGCTGCGGTTGGCCCGTACCGACAGGGAGAGGATGACGCAGCGGCGGTCCACCCACATGGCGTTGGCCCCCTCGAAGAGCCCATCTCCGGCGATGGTCTTGACGATGGGGATGCCGAGGTCGGCGCAGGCCTGCGCCACGTAGCGCTCCTCGCCGCGGCGTTCCGCCATGCCCAGCCGGCAGACGATGGCGCCCTCCGGCGTCATGAAGAGTTTGTCCCTGCAGAACACGGCGTTGGGCCGGTCCTCACGGACGCCGGGGGTGTAGAACACCTGGATGCCGTGGTCCCTGTAGTACTGCGCCAGAGCGTCGTGCTGGCTGCGGAATTTTTCGGTGTCCACTGCCTCTCGGAAGCGAACCGCCCCCGGGTCAAAGCCCTCGACCTCCTTGCCCGGCCTGTGGAGCAGGACGGACCTCAGCCTGGAGTACTCCGAGGAGCAACCCCAATCGCCTCCCCAGTACTCCTTGAAGTCCTCCTCGATGCAGGTTTCCAGGGGGAACCATCGCTCGCCGGGAATGGCCCGGATGTTGGTCAGGGCCTCGCCCCGCTCCAGTTGAGCGTCCAGGTCGATCATGGTCTTTGCTATGTTTGGCATCTTGCGTTGTCTCTTCAGAGGGTTTCTTCCGCTTCGCCGCCGGGCACTCTGACCTGACCGTATTTACGGACGGACGCCTTGTGCAGGACGTAGATCGTTGCGGTCAGTGCCACTGCGCCGAGGACGAGCATGATCGCGCTGGGGAACCATCCGGCGACGAGGAACAGGACGCCGCTGATCGCCGCGCAGGTGGTCCCGTAGGGCATCTGGGTTTCAAAGTGGTCGATGTGGTCGGACGCCGCGCCGATGGACGCCAGGATGGTGGTGTCGGAGATGGGCGAGCAGTGGTCGCCGTACAGGCCACCGCTGATGATGGCTGCCGACGTCAGGGGAATGGACACGTTCAGGCTGATGGCCATGGGAAGCCCGATGGGGAACAGAACGGCCATGGTGCCCCAGGAGGTCCCGGTGGCGAAGGACATGATGGCGCCGATGAGGAAGAGGAGAAGGGGCAGGATGGAGGGGTTGAGCCAGCCCTCGGTGACGCGGAGGAGGTAGCCCGCCGTGCCCATCGCGCTGGAGACGCCGGACAGGGACCAGGACAGGACCAGCACCACGCACATGAACATCATGTTGGCCCAGCCGCCGCTGATGATGCTGAGGCAGCGGTTGAAGCTGAAGATCTTTTCCAGGACGCAGATGACGATCAGGACGATGGTCCCGACCATAAATCCTGCTGCGACTCCCGTGCGGATGTCGGTCCCAGGCACCCTGGTGTGCCAGAGCCCTTTATAGGTCAGGTACGAGAACATGACGGTCAGGAGCACGATGAGGGGAACCACCATGGTGTAGATCTTCGGGGTCACGCCTGCGGGCAGGTCGTCGGCCTGGGCCTCCGCCCGCATGGGGGTACCGCCGGCACGAATGGTTTCGCCCGCTTTCATCGCCCTGTTCTGCGCCCTGAGCATGGGGCCGTAGTCCCACTGCGTGACGGCCATCAGTCCGGCCATGAAGAGCGTCAGGACGGCGTAGAAGCTCAGGGGAATGGCGGCCATGAACACGCTGAGGTCCGTCGAGGTTGTGATCCCTGCCTTGTCCAGCTCCGGCTGAATCAGGGACATGGTGTAGACGCCCCAACCGATGATGGGGATCAGGGCGCAGATGGGGGAGGTGGTGCAGTCCAGGATGTAGGAGAACTTTTCCCTGGACACCCGAAGCTTCTCCGCCAGAGCCTCGAAGATGGGGCCGACGATGAGGGAGTTTCCGTTATCGGTAAACCAGATGGCAAGCCCGCCGAGCCAGATGCCGGTCTCGCACTTGGCCCGGGTGTCGATGCGCCGCGTGACCGCCGAGGTGAAAGCGCTGGCGCCGCCGGACTTCGTCAAGAGCGCGACGAATCCACCGATGACCACCATCATGAAAAGCGCCTGCATGTTGATGTCCTCTGCGACGGCGTTGAACATGTAATCGTGGATCATGCGGGTGAGTCCGAGAAAGGGGTTCCAGTCCGCCAGGATCACGGAGCTGACGAACACGGCGACGAAAAGGGAAACGATGATGTTCTTCGTGAGCACCGCCAGCGCGATGGCGAGCACCGGCGGAACCAGCGACAAAAAGCCATAGTCCACGTACAGCACCTCCTTGAAGAATGCCGGGGCGATGATCTCCCCCGGATGACGAAAGCCGACGAACAAGAGCACAGGTCCGGAAACGCTGCCTTTGAAGATGTTTCCTCCCTTCTTGGGGCCATGCAGCGGACCGACGTCCCGACAAAGGGCGGGGCGCTTTTGACCTTCGCATCATTATAGGGCCATAACGTCAATTCCTCAAGGCGATAGGAATATCTTGCGTTTGCTGGGATGTGAAACGCGAGTGAAATAATCTTCGGGCAGGAGAAATTTTTAAAAACGGATCGTTCGTCTATCTCCGCCTTCAGATTTACAATCTAGCATCTTCAGTCAATATAATATCTATCAATACTATTGATTTGTGAAGATTACTTTAGGCCCGTCTTGCACCATATTGCAAAGTGTTCGCAGTTATTGGTGACAAGGTTATATTCCTCCTTGCCCAATTCACCTCTGGCCCGTCTGACGGTCTCCTCGCCGGAGTAGAGATGATAACCTGACGCTCTCTTTTTCTTTGACCATTCCCACAGGGACCGTAGCAACCTTTTTAGTGAATTTCTCTCGAATGAATCCAAGTTTGGCGCAACACTTTGAGAGCAGGGAATGGGTACTTCAGTTGTGGGGAGACGACCAAGTTGATCAACGTTGTCCAATTCCTTTGGAAAAAGGCAAACCTTCACTTTACACGCCCCATTCAAAAACTCCTTGAGAGATGTCTCTCGCAACTTGCCCTTGAAATCGTTCGGGCCTTCAGCTCCAGTATAGTGAATAACCTTGCCCTTGCCTTTGTTAACATAGACTCCGTAATGATAATAAAATTTCCGATCGACCTTGATAACATCCCCGTTTTTAAGCGTCTCCGACGATGACTTATTCCTTCTGTTAAAAATAAAAAATGGCATAAATTCATCTCCTTTTTGTGTAGTTCATTGTACTGCATAGTTTTTATCTTTCTCAACTTCTTGTTTACTATGTCCTCTGTGCGAAATCCCAAATCCACAGGAACGCAAAGCACGGGCAAGGTGAGGAACTGATTTGCACGCAAGGGTAAAGGTCAGGCTGAACCAAGTCAAAATTTGCCCACAGCGCTGAGGTTGCCTTCCCAAAAAGCCCCGCGATACGGCACGACCTGTCAATTCTTGCCCCGCGACATCAGCACGACCGTTTCCACGTGGGCCGTCTGAGGGAACATGTCGAAGGCGCGGACGGTTTGAAGCCGGTAGCCGTGCCCGGAGAGAATCTTGCAGTCGCGGGCCAGCGTCGCGGGGTTGCAGGACACGTAGACCACCCGCGGCGCCCCGAAGCGGGCCACGGCCTCCAGCACCGGGCGGGCGCAGCCGTCGCGCGGCGGGTCCATCACCACGGCGCCATAGCCTCCGTGAAGCTCCTCCACCACGTCCTCCGCACGGCCGCAGAGCGTCCGAACGTTCAGGCCGTTGGCCTTCAGATTGCGCTCCGCCATCTGAACGGCGCTGCGCCATTCCTCCACGCTGGTGACGGCGCCGCGCTCCGTTAGGTAACAGGTCATGGAGCCGACGCCGCTGTAGAGCTCCAGGAGCTCCCCCGCGTCCTCCGCCTGCTGGACGGCGTAGCGGAAGAGGCGTTCCGCCTGAGCCGTGTTCACCTGAAAGAAGGAGGTGGTGTCGAAGGCCAGGGTCCATGGGCCCAGCTTTTCTGCAATGCGGCCGTCCCCCGACAGGGCCTCCGTGTGGGGGCCCAGGATGACGTTGCCGGGGCGCGAGTTGTGGTTCAGCGTCAGCGTCGTGGGGCGGGCTCTGGCGCCCAGGACGGCCAGCGCCTTGATGCCCCGCGCGGCGAGGCGTCCGTTCAGGACGAAGGACAGGAGGGTCTGGCCCGTGTTGAGGCCAGCGCGCATCACGATGTGGCGCAGCTTGCCCTCCTGCGTTCGCTCGTCGTAGCCGTCGAAGGGCAGGTCCTTCAGGCCGCCCAGCACGGTACGGTAGAGGGCGTTCAGGGGCGCGGCGTTGACGGGGCACTCCTGCAGCCGCTCCAGCCGGTGGGTGCCCGCACGGTAGAAGCCCGCGACGATCTGTCCGCGGATGGACTGCACGGGAAAGGAGGCCTTGTTGCGGTAGCCCCAGCTCTGGGGCGAGGGCACGCACTCCAGGCCATCCAGGAGGTCGGGGGAAAAGCCGCCGATGCGCGTCATGGCGTCGCGGACCAGATCGGCCTTCAGCTTCAACTGCAGGGGATAGGCCGCGTGCTGAAGCTGACACCCGCCGCAGCGCCCATAGTGGGGACAGCGCGGCTCGGTGCGGCCCTCCGCGGGACGCTCTACCGACAGCGTCCGCGCCGTGGAGAAGTCCCTATGGCGGCTCGTGATCTCCGCCGTCACCGACTCTCCCGGCAGGGCGCCTGCGACGAAGACCACGCCGTTTGCCGTGCGCGCGATGCCCGCGCCGTCGCTGGACAGCGCGCTGACCTCAAGGCACACCATAGGCCCTCTTTCGCCTCGCGTCCGCCGTCCGGCCTCCGCGCTCCGACCGTGCCCTCCCTCAGCGCCTCCGCTGCCGTTCCGCCCGTCCCGCATGAAGACCGCCCCCCATGGCATTAGATGATGTAATGATACAACAAAAAGGCGCTGGACGCCCTGAAAAAGCGAAGAAAAGCGCCGGAGTCCCCGGTTGGGGTCCGGCGCTTTCTGTGAGATGACGTGGGTTACTTGAAGAACTTCTCCCAGTAGCCGGCCAGGAAGATGAGGAGGACGATGACGGGGGCCACGTAGGTCAGGTAGCCGCGCAGGAACGTCGGGAACTTCATGCCCTGGCCCGTGTTGACCTCCTTGATGAAGCCGTCCCAGCCCCAACCATAGCGCGAGACGCAGAACGTCACGTACACGATGGCCCCGATGGGCAGCAGGTTGTAGCTGAGGAGAAAGTCTTCCAGGTCCAGCACCCCGGAGCCGGCACCGAGGGGTTGAAAGCCGGACCACCGGTTGAAGCCCAGGGCGCAGGGCAGGGCCAGCACGAAGAGCCCGCAGCCCGTGACGAGGGCGGCGAGGGGCCGGCTCCAGCCGAGCTTGTCCATGAAGCAGGCCAGGATGTTCTCGAAGACGGCGATGACGGTGGAGAGGGCGGCGAAGCTCATGAAGAGGAAGAAGAGGGTGCCCCAGAGCTGCCCGCTGGGCATCTGGTTGAACATGTTGGGCAGTGTGACGAAGATCAGGCCAGGGCCCGCGCCCGGCTCGATGCCGTAGGCGAAGCAGGCGGGGAAGATGATGAGCCCCGCGCAGAGGGCCACGGCCGTGTCCAGCGTCGAGATCAGGAGGGCCTCGCCCATCAGGGAGCGGTCCTTGCCGATGTAGCTGCCGAAGATGGCCATGCTGCCGACGCCGAGGCCCAGGGTGAAGAAGGCCTGTCCCAGCGCAGCGTAGACGCTGGTCCAGAGGCCGTTGGCCGTGAGGTTCGCGAAGTTGGGCTTCAGGTAGAACTCGAGGCCGCGCTCCGCCCCTGGCAGGGTGACGGAACGAACGGCCAGCGCGACCATGATGACGAGGAGGCAGGCCATGATGGCCTTCGCCGCGCGCTCGACGCCCCGCCTGAGGCCGGAGCAGCAGACGGCGGCGCTAACGCCTACCGCCAGGGCCAGCCAGCGCACCATGGACTCCGGGTCCGCGAGGAGGCTGGCGAAAGCGCCTCCAACCTGGTCCGGGGTGAGTCCCGCCAGGTCTCCTTTTGCGGAGTAGTACGTGTAGGCCAGCATCCAGCCCGTCACCACGGTGTAGAACATCATGAGGAGCGTGCAGCCGATCCATCCGGCGTAGCCCCAGACGGACCAGGCCCGGTGCTGGGGGCAGAGGGCGGCAAAGGAGGTCACGACGCTGCGCTGGGACGCGCGCCCTACGGCGAACTCCATCACGAGGAGCGGCAGCGCCAGGGCCAGCAGGCAGACGACGTAGATCAGGACGAAGGCCGCCCCACCGTACTGCCCCGTGATGAAGGGGAAGCGCCACACGTTGCCGAGGCCGATGGCGCACCCCGCCGAAAGAAAGATGAAGCCCAGCCGGCTTCCCAGAGTTTCCCGTTTCTTTTCCATGGCACGATAACCTTGATTCCTGAAGCGAAGGGGCCGGCTACTTCACGAACTTTTCCCAGTAGCCCGCCGCAAAGATGGACAGCACGAGAAGGGGCACCACCCAGGTGAAGTAGGGGCGGAGGAAGGCCGGGAACTTGATGCCGCGTCCGGCGTCCGCCTCCTGGATGAAGCCGTCCCAGCCCCAACCGTAGCGGGAAACGCAGAAGAACAGGTAGACGAGGGAGCCCAGGGGCAGCATGTTGTTGCTGACGATGAAGTCCTCGAGGTCCAGCACCCCGGACCCGGCGCCCAGGGGCTGGAAGCCGGACCACCGGTTGAAGCCCAGGGCACAGGGGATGGAGAGGATGAGGATGGCGACGCCGGTGAAGAGCGCGGCGGACTGCCGCTTCCAGCCCAGGCGGTCCATCAGGCCCGCGATGATGTTCTCGAAGACGGCGATGACGGTGGAGAGGGCGGCGAAGCTCATGAAGAGGAAGAAGAGGGTGCCCCAGAGCTGCCCGCTGGGCATCTGGTTGAACATGTTGGGCAGTGTGACGAAGATCAGGCCAGGGCCCGCGCCCGGCTCGATGCCGTAGGCGAAGCAGGCGGGGAAGATGATGAGCCCCGCGCAGAGGGCCACGGCCGTGTCCAGCGTCGAGATCAGGAGGGCCTCGCCCATCAGGGAGCGGTCCTTGCCGATGTAGCTGCCGAAGATGGCCATGCTGCCGACGCCGAGGCCCAGGGTGAAGAAGGCCTGTCCCAGCGCAGCGTAGACGCTGGTCCAGAGGCCGTTGGCCGTGAGGTTCGCGAAGTTGGGCTTCAGGTAGAACTCGAGGCCGCGATCCGCCCCCGGCAGGGTGACGGAGCGAAGGGCCAGCGCGATCATGATGGCGAGGAGGCCGCACATCATGACCTTGGTCACGCGCTCCACGCTTTGGCGCAGGCCGGTCCAGCAGACGGCGACGCCGATGAGCACCGTGAGCGCCGTCCAGCCGATGAGCTCCTTCGGGTCCGACAGCAGCGCGCCGAAGGCATCGTTCACGGCCTCCGGCGTGGCGCCCGCGAACCTGCTCGATGCGGAGTACCAGACGTAGGCCAGCATCCAGCCCGTCACCACGGTGTAGAACATCATGAGCATGACGCTGCCGATCCAGGCCCCATAGCCCCAGAGGCCCCAGACGCGATGCTGCGGGCACAGGACCTTGAAGGACCGGGTGGAGCTCTTTTGCGAGGCGCGCCCCACGGCGAACTCCATCACCATGACGGGAATGCCGAGGAGCAGCAGAAAGGCAACGTACATCAGGACGAAGGCCGCCCCGCCGTACTGCCCCGTGATGAAGGGGAAGCGCCACACGTTGCCGAGGCCGATGGCGCACCCCGCCGACAGGAAGATGAAGCCCAGCCGGCTCCCCAGAGTTTCCCGTTTCTTGACGTTCTCCATGACGAATACCTTCCTCTCAAGTCTGGCGTTAAGGGGTAAATCGCGGCTGCCGCCGTCTTTTTGAGCCTGCGCTGTAAGGACCGAACGCCCTCGAAATCGGGAGGCTTTCGGGATCCGCGCCGGGGACTCCCCCCTAACAAAAATTTAATTTCCCTATTATACAACAGGTCGGTATTTTGGAGGATGATGCAACGCTCAAGAGGAGGGTATAATACCCGATATTTTTTCTATATTTTGTTGGGAGGGGATCTCAATGGCGGAGGCAGTTAAGGCGGCGGAGCCCTTTGAGGTGACGAAGGCGACGACGATGGGGGAGATGCTGGAGCACGACATGGGCATTGCTCAGGTCCTGATGCGGAGCGGGATGCACTGCGTGGGGTGCCCTTCGTCGATAGGGGAGTCCCTTGAGGACGCCTGCGCGGTTCACGGCCTCGACGCGGATCAGGTCCTGGCCGCTATCAAGGAGTACCTCGCGGGCCGGTAGCCGGGGGATGTAAAGCAAAAGGGGCAGCCGTGGGGCTGCCCCTCGCTTTATGTGAGCGCTTCTACGCGCCTTCGGATGCCTTCCGGGCGAGGGCGTTCTTCAGCCAGTCCCGGCCGTCGACGAAGCGAGAAACGATGAAGCACGCTACGTAGTCCCCCGACGAGTTGATCATCGTGGCGGGGGGGTCCACCAGGTTGCCGATGGTGATCGCGATGGGGTAGGCCAGGGCCAGATGGTCCGGGAAGAAGAGGGAGCACAGGACGAACTCGCCGATGTAGCCGCCTCCGGGGATGCCGGACATGGCGACGGAGGAGACCACGGACACCAGGATGACCCGGAGGAACGTGTCCACGCCGCTGAACTCCATGCCGAAGACGCCGAACAGGAAGGCGATCTTCAGGGTGCAGGAGAAGCAGGAACCGTCCATGTGCATGGTGGCTCCCAGGGGCAGGACCATCTCGGTGATGTCGCGGGAGATGCCGCTGTCGTCCGCGGCCTCCATGTTGGCGGGGATCGTGGCGATGGAGGAGCAGGTGCCGAGCGACGTGACGGCGGGCTTCAGGATGTGGCGGAACATCACCCCCGGCCCTGCCGCCCCGCCGCCGATCCAGGCCATGAGGGGAAAGGCCGTCAGGATGTAGACGAAGCACAGTGGGTAGTAGACGACGAGCGCCCGGCTGTAGTCGCCGATGAGCTGCGGCCCGTAGGTCGCCACGAGGGAGGCGAAGAACCCGAAGAAGGCGATGGGCGCGTAGTAGGTCAGGAGCTTGATGACCTTCAGCATGCACTCCGTCATGTCGGCCAGGGCCCTCGCCGTGAGGGTCGCGGGGCCGCCCGCCATGCTGACCCCGAAGCCGAAGAGGATGGAGAAGACGATGAGGGGCAGCATAGCCCGGCGGCTGAGGAGGGCGGAGAAGTCCGGGACGGTGAAGAAGTTGACGACGAGCGTGGCGAGGCCCGCCTGTTCGCCCACGTCGGCGGCCTTGAGCTCCGTCCAGGGGACCGGCACGGGCGGGTAGAGCTTCATGAGGACGATCATGATGACGGAGGCGATGGCCCCCGTGATGACGAAGGTGGCGATGGTGACGCCCATGATCTTTCCGGCCCGCGCGCGGCTTTTCATGTTGGCGATGGCGCCCGCGACGGAGCAGAACACGAGCGGCACGACGATGCAGAACAGCAGGTTGATGAAGATGGTCCCCAAGGGCTCAAGCGCCGTGGCGCCGGGCCAGGCCCAGCCGACGGCGCACCCGGCCGCGATGGCGCCCAGCATGGCGATTAAGAGCGCGTAGTTCTGAAAGACGGATTCCCTTTTCGACATGATGACGATCTCCTTTTCCCTTTAGATTTTTTGAATTCCCAAATGGACGCGGGCCTTTAGCGGGGGTGCCGAAGGGGCTTCGGCCGTCAGGAAAAATACTGCTCCATGTTACCACATTATCTTATAGAAATCCGACGCCCTGAATGTCCGTGCGAAGGCCCGTTTGCTCCGGCGGCGGGAGTCACCGCTTCAAAACAGGTCGCGAATCAGGCTGACGAAGAAGATGGCCAGCACGGTGAGCATGATGGGCTTGACCGTCCTGGCCCCGCCGTGCTCGAAGGAGCGGGCCCCAAGGTAGTTTCCGGCGAGGCCGAAACACGCGGCGAGCAGGCCGAGGGGAAAGAGCACCCGCCCGTTGATCAGGAAGACGGTGAGGGCTGCGAGGTTGCTCGCCATGTTGATGGACTTCGCGACGCCGTTGGCCGTGTTGAGGCTAAGATGGGCTGCCGCCGCGAGCAGGAGCAGCATGAACGTGCCCGCTCCGGGGCCGTAGAAGCCGTCGTAGGCCCCCAGGGCGAAGGCGATGGCCGCGCTGGTCAGGACGGTCCGCGTCTGGGGCAGGGGAGGGCGCTGGCGCACCAGCGCACGTCCCTTCAGCACGTAGAGGGCCGTGACCGGCAGCAGGAATAGCATCAGGAACTTGAAGATGCGGTCGTCGAGAAAGAGCGCCAGGTGCGCCCCCAGGTTCGAGCCCATCAGCGAGGCCGCTACGCAGAGGCAGGCGAGCTTCCATGGGATGAAGCCGGCGCGGGCGTACCGCGCCGTCGTCAGGGCGGTGCCGATGCAGGAGCTCAACTTGTTCGTCCCGAGCGCGAAGTGGACGGGCAGCCCCGCGAACAGGTAGGCGGGAAGGGTGATCAGCCCGCCCCCGCCCGTTATGGCGTCCACGAGGCCTCCCAGAAAGATCAGCGGGCAGACGATCGCTGCCTGATGCCAGAAGGGCAGCGCCTGGTACAGTTCCGGTCCCATGAAGAGATAACCTCCCTAAAAGCGAATTTTGTGCCCTATTTTACCCCTTAACCTTCGGTCATTCACCTCCCCGCGGGGTCGCTGCTCGATGTGCTATGATGGGCTTCAAAGTGGCTGTCGTGCGGAGAGCGCGCCTTGAGGGGGAGTGGACGGGATCGAACGGATGGACCTGCTGGAAAAACTGCGCGGAGGGGAGGCCCTGAACCTTCGGGAGGAGCTCCTGCTGACGATGCGGCTCAGCGTGCCCGCCATGCTGTCGTACCTCGCGACCATCGTGATGGAGTACATCGATGCCGCGATGGTGGGGAGCCTGGGGGCCCGCGGGGCGGCCGCCGTGGGGCTCGTGTCCTCCAGCACGTGGTTGATCATCGGCCTTTGCGGGGCGGTCAGCGCGGGCTTCTCGGTGCAGGTGGCGCACCGCGTGGGCGGAGGGCGCGAAGCGGAGGCGCGGGGCGTGGTGCGCCGCGGCCTGGCGACGGCGTTGGCCTTCAGCCTCCTCCTGTCCGCCGTCGGGGCGGCGTTGAGCGGCTCCCTGCCCCGATGGCTTGGCGGGGAGGAGGATATCTCTGGGGATGCAGCCTCCTACTTCTTCATCTACGCCCTGGGCCTGCCCGCCCTTCAGATGAACTACATCGCGGGCGACATGCTGCAGAGCAGCGGCAACGCGCGCCTGCCGAGCACGATAAACGCCCTCATGTGCGTCCTGAACGTGGTCTTCAACGCGCTCCTGATCTTTCCCTCGAGGGTCGTGCCGCTGTGGGGCGTGGGCGTCCGGCTTCCGGGCGCGGGCCTGGGCGTGACGGGGGCGGCGCTGGGGACGCTCCTTGCCGAGGTCGTCAGCGCTGCTCTGATGCTGTTCTTCCTCCTGGTGCGCTCGCCGGCGCTGCGGCTGCGGCGGGAGCCTCCGGCGGGCCGGCTGAGGGAGGACCTCGTCCGGGCGCTTAAGATCGGCCTTCCTCTGGCCCTCGATGGGGTCGCGATGGGGAGCGCCTACGTCGCCTGCACCGCGATCGTGGCGCCGCTGGGCACGGCCGCCATTGCGGCGAACACCTTTGCCGTCACGGCGGAGGGCTTATGCTACATGCCGGGCTACGGCATTGAACTCGCCGCTGCGACGCTGGTGGGGCAGGCTCTGGGGGCCGGACGGGGGGAGCTGGCCAGGCGGCTGGGTTGGATGGTCGTCCTGCTGGGGATGGCCGTCATGACCCTCGGCGGCGCCCTGCTCTACCTCCTGGCCCCGCTGGTGATCGGCACGATGACGGCCGACCCGGAGATCCTGTCCCTGAGCGTGGAGGTGCTGCGCGTCGAGCTGTTGGCGGAGCCGCTGTATGGGGCGCACATCGTCGCTGCGGGTGTCTTTCGCGGGGCGGGGGACACCCTCTTTTCCAGCCTGATGACCCTCGCCAGCATGTGGGGCGTGCGCCTTCCTCTGGCGGCGTTCCTGGCTCCCCGCAGGGGCCTTCGCGGGGTGTGGCTGGCCATGTGCATCGAGCTCTGTGGGCGGGGAGCGATCTTCCTGGCGCGGCTGACCGGCTCGCGCTGGCAGAGGCGGGGCCTCGCCACAGCGACCGCAGGGAGTGAGGGGAGTGGGGGGGCGCGGGACTGACGGTTCGCCCGCAGGCTCCCTACTCCTTCTCCTTCCCGCGCCAGAAGACGCGCAGCGGCGTGCCGGTGAAGTCCTCAAGCCGACGCAGCTCGTTGCGGACGTGGTTTTCAAAGGCCGTGTTCACGATGTCCGGCTCGTTGACGAAGAAGATGAAGGTCGGCGGCTCCGTGTCGGCCTGGGAGCAGTAGTAGATGCGGAGGGAGCGGCCCTTGCGGTTCGAGGGCAGGCGGTCGAAGGCCAGCACGTCGCGCATCAGGCGGTTCAGGACGTTGGTGGGGATGCGGCGGCGGCGGGCCTCCCGCACGGCGAGGACCGTCTGGGCGATTCGCTGCAGCCCGCGGCCGCTCTTGGCGGAGGTGAAGAGGATGGGCGCCCAGCTCAGGAAGGGCATGTCGTCCCGGATGCGCTTCGTCAGATTGTCGCCGGGCCGCTCTCCCGTGACCAGGTCCCACTTGTTCAGGATGAGGACCAGTCCCTTACCCTTTTCCACGACGTGAGCGGCGATCTTCTTGTCCTGGTCCGTGCAGGGGTCCTGCGCGTCCATCAGGAGCAGCGCCACGTCGCAGCGGTCCACGGCGGCCAGGGTGCGGACGAAGGAGTAGTACTCCAGGGCGGAGTCCATGCGGCCGCGCCGGCGAAGGCCCGCGGTGTCCACGATGCGGAAACGCTGCCCCTCCAGGGTGACGGCGGTGTCCACCGGGTCCCGCGTGGTCCCCGCCACCGGGCTGACCAGCGAGCGCTCGGCGCCGGCCAGGCCGTTCAGCATGGAGGACTTGCCCACGTTGGGCTTGCCCACGATGGCGAGGCGAACCTCGTCCGTGGCCTCCTCCTGCAGCTTTTCATCGGGAAGCAGCTCCGTCAGCAGGTCCAGCAGGTCCTCAAGGTTGCGCTTGTGCAGCGCGCTGATGGGCACGACGTGCTCAAAGCCCAGTTCGTAGGCCTCGTTTGCGCTGTCGTCGTGCTTGATGTCGTCCAGCTTGTTGGCGGCTACGATGACGGGCTTGCGGCTGCGCCTCAGGAGGTGGGCCACCTCCTCGTCCGCCGCGGTGACCCCCGCCTGGCCGTCCAGCACCATGACGATGGCGTCGCATTCCTCGATGGCCGCCTCCACGTGGGCGCGGATGCCTGCGCTGAAGGCGGACTCCTCTCCCAGAATCCCCCCCGTGTCGATGACGTAGAACGACCGGTCGCGCCACTCCGCTTCGCCGTAGATGCGGTCCCGCGTCACGCCCGGCGCGTCGTCCACGATGGACTCCCGCCGCCCGATCAAGCGGTTGAACAGCGAAGACTTGCCGACGTTGGGCCTGCCGACGATCGCTGCGATGGCCATACTACTTCTCGCCCTGCCAGTCCATGTACTGACGCAGCTCGTCGCCCTTCAAGCCGTCCCCCAGGCCGATGGCCAGGCGGATTCGGGCCTGAAGCGGGGTGAGCCCCCGGGCGCTGAAGAGCCCCATCTCCAGGAGCTGCGACGCACTGCCCTCGAAGCTGTCCAGCGGCTGGACGTATCCCATGGGGCAGCGCGTGGCTAGCACGACGGGCACCCCTTCGCGCAGGATCTTGCGCAGAAGGGGGGGCCAGGAGGAGGGAACGTCCCCGTCGCCGAAGGCGGCGATGACGAGCCCGTCCAGTTCCTCGATGCGCTTGTCCAGGATGGCCTTCAGGATGAGGTCGCCGTCGCCCAGCGACGCGCTGACGATGGCGACGTTGCGGGCCGGGACGGTGTCGATGCCCTTCGCCTGACGGGCGCGGGGCGCGCGAAGGGGGAGGAGCCGCCCGGAGGGCTGCAGGAAGACGCCCAACGGGGTCTCTGGAAAGGCCAGGACGCCCACGCTGCGCGAGTTCGAGATGCTGACGACGTCGGCCGGGGCGTAGACGGCGTCCCCCAGGCAGATCAGTGCGCCCTTGCCGGCGCAGAAGCCGGACAGGGCGGCGCGGACGGCCTGGCCCAGGCGCAGGGACGTTTCGCTGTTCGGCGTGCCGGCGTGGAAGATGGAGCCCGTGAAGATCAGGGGCGGGTTGACCCCCCACACGAGGTCCGCGAAGTAGGCCAGTTCCGCCATGCCCTGGACGTCGCAGGTGACGACGACCCCCTTCGCGCCCTCGTCGTTGACGTAGCCCGCCGCCATGTGCATGATGTCGCTGCACATCCGCAGGCTGCAGTTGGATATGGGCTGGGAGCTCCACGCCTGAAACGACGTGAGGTCCTTCAGGTCGTCGGGCAGGAGGGCCGCCAACTCCGCGTTCGAGAGGAGCGTTTCCTGCCGCTGCTCCGTGTCCTTCTCCGCCTCAGGACGGTGAACGATCCTGCCCCCGGCAAGGAGCACGACGATCTTATCTCTGTTCTCCATATAACGATACCCTTCCTGTTCTCTGGGAGGCCCCGGCGTTAGTACCCCAGGCCCTCCCCTGCGATAATGACGTGAACGGCGCGTCCGCGGGGTGGCGCCTCCAGGATCAGCATGGCGCGGCAGGCCCGCGAGGGGGCGCGACAGTCGACGCAGCGCCCTGCTTTGGTGCAGGGCGTTTCCTCCCCCAGCCGCAGGGCGTTGGGGATCACGGCGGACCGCGCCCGGTGGATGCCGTCCTCCAGGGTGGAAGCCAGCTTGTTGAGGCCGATGACGAAGATCAGTTTCCCTTGCCCCCAGGCCATCGCAGCCACCCGGTTGCCCATGCCGTCGATGCTGATGATCTCTCCGGCCTGCGTGAGCGCGTTGGCGCTCGTGAGGAAGAAGTCCGCGGCGTTCTCGTCCAGCCGCGCCTGAGCGCGATCCTGAGAGGACATGTCGCCCCAGTGCTGGATCACCCGGCAGCCTCGTGCCCGAAGCGCCTCCATGGCGCCGACCTCCCGAACGGTCACGGAGCCGGGAACCCCGACGCTGGCTCCGGCGGGGATCAGGTCCAGAACGGCTGCCAGCGCATGCTCCTTCGTCGCGGCGTAGAGGGCGTCGAAGCCCCTTTTTCGGAGTTCCTCAACGACGGCCCCGCCGACCGCCGAACCGGCGCGCGCCAGCGCCGCAGAAAATGCGTCCTCCATAGCAGTCCCTCCTGAGTGCTTCGTGGGAGCCTAAGAGCGTCCTCCCGCCCCCGGCCTGCGTGGGCCGAGCTGTTCCTCGACCTCGCCGCGCAGAGTTTCGATGGTCGGGTCCCCCGGACACGTCTTCCGGGCGTCGTCCAGGACCTTGAGGGCCTTGTCCGGCTCCCCCCTGTTCCTCCATGCGTCCGCCAGCCCCAGCCACGGCCGCGGGTCGTCGCTCCGGATCTCAAGGGCCTGAGAGAAATAGGAAACGGCCTCATCGTAGCGCTTCAGGTTCAGGGCCACCGTCCCCACCTCGATGCGCTTCTCGTAGGCGGGGCGAAGGTCCTGCTTCGACTCCGTGGACGCCTTGACGGCCTCCAGCATACGCCGCATCGCCGTGTCCGCCTCCTCCGAGGAAGGGCGGAGGTCCAGGGCGACGCGGTAGGCGCGGAGGGCGTCCTGGGCCTTCCCCTGTCTCTCCAGGAGCTGTCCCAGAAGGATGTAGACGTCGTAGTCGTTCGGGGCGTACCGGGTCGATTGCAGCAGGTGCGCCACAGCGCCCTCCGCGTCGTCCAGGGCCGCGCGGACGGCCGCTTTCTCGTAGAGTGCCCGCGCCCGCCCCGCCGCGTCGTCCTGGGAGAGGACCTGAAGGCAGCGCTCCAGGGCCAGGTCCGCCGTCTGAAAGCGTCCGGCCCCTATGGCGGACCGCGCGAGGCCCATCAGGAGGGCGGGGGAGTCGGGGAACTTCAGGTGGGCGTCCTCGTAGGCGTCGATGGCCGCCTCGTACCGCTCCTCGCGGTAGAGCCGCTCCGCCCTGTCGCTCAGCCAGTCGTAGGAGGTGCTTTGGACGTATCGGACGGCCCCGTAGGCGATGAGCGCGACCAGCAGGATCGCGGTGCAGAAGACGGCCCGGCGCCTCGTGCTCCGTCTGCGCCCGCTCTCCTGCCCGCGGAGCTCCTCCGCGCGGTCCCGCCGCATCTGGATGACCTGGTGCAGCCTTTTGGAGAAGAGCAGGTCGCGCTCCAGTTCCTCGTCCGACGGCTCCTCTTCATCGGGGTCCCAGTCGGCGGGGCGGGAGATCGCGTGGGCCGGGACCTCCGTTTCCTCCTCGTAGGATGCCTGAGGCGCGGGGGCGCTCTCCTCCTGCAGGGCGTCCTGGGGGTCGGTTTCCTCCTCTGGCTCGGAGAACGCGGGAACCTCTTGGAGAGCGGGGGTGCTCTCCTCCTGCGGGGCGTCCTGGGGTTCGGTACTCTCCTCCGGTTCGGAGGGATCGAGAACCTCCTGGGGAGCGGGGAGGGACTCCCCTTCGGACGGCTCGTCCGGCTCCAGGGGCTCCGCAGCCTGGACGGCGTTTAGATTCAGCGCGGCGTCGGACTCCAGCTCCATGGGCGTCGTGCCCAGGGGGGACCTTTCCGCCAGGGGGACGCTCCCCTCCTGGTCCGGTGCGCCCGTTGCGGGGCGCCGCGAGGGGGGCGCCGGCCACCGGAGGGGTGCCCGCTGCCGCTCGGAGGGCGCTTCGGGGTTTGAACCCCCCACATCCTCCGCCTGAGGCGCGGGGTCAGCAGGTCGTTCGAGGAGGTCGGGCTCCGGGCGCACCGTGCTGGGCTCCCCACCGCCCCCCGTCGCAGGGGGGGCCAAAAGGAACTCCTGCGCCCCCTCGTCGGAGGCCGCGTTATTCAATGCGTTCGTGCCGTTCAGCCAATCCGTCAGATCCTGTTTCACCGCGCTCACCTCTCAGGTCAGTTTATCAGCATTTTTGCGAGTTGGCAACGCCTCTGCCCGCTTTAAGCCCCTATGGCGTCACGGTCCCTCCGCCCACGCTCCACGGTCCGTCCTGCACCTGCGGCGCCCTGCACTTCAGGCCTTTCTATGTAGGGAGGAAGGCAGGCAGCGTGTTATAATTTCAAGTTAAATGGGTCCAACAGGCCGTATGGGCGGCGACCGGTCTGAGGATTGGAAGACGGGGCGCCGGGGAGGGAAGACGTGTGGCGGAGTCATCGATTTTTCGGCGCGTCGTGCTGGTGCGCCATGGGCAGACGGAGTGGAACGAGGCGCGGCGCTTCCAGGGCAAGACGGACATATCGTTGAGCGACGTCGGCCGCCGGCAGGCTCAGGCCTTGGCGGAGCGCCTCTCCTCCTGGCGTGCGGAGGCCGTCTACTCGAGCCCCCTCTCCCGGGCCCTCGATACCGCCCGGGCCGTGGCGGAACGCCATGGGCTTGTCCCGGTGGTGCTGGAGGAGCTTCACGAGGTGGACTTCGCGGGGTGGGAGGGGCTTTCGATCCCCGGCCTGAAGGAGGAGCGCCGGGAGGATTTCGCCCGCTGGCGGGCGGACCCCTTCTTCAACCCACCGCCCGGCGCGGAGGGGTGGGAGGACATACGCCTCCGGCTTGAGCGAGCCGTGGGCAAGATACTGGACGGACCGGAAACGCGGATCGTCATCGTGTCCCACGGCGGGGTGATGCGGGCGCTCTACGCGGTGCTGGTTGGCTTCGACCCGCACCGGGTGTGGAACATGGACGTGACGAACTGTGCCATGACCGGCGTGGAGCTTCGGAACGGGAGGGCCTGCATCCGCTTTGCCAACGACGACCTGCACGTTCGGGGCGGCCGCGCGGGCCGGACCCTGCCGGTGTGGGACGAGGCCGGCAGCTTGGTGTGAGCGATCTGGTGTGAATGATGAAGAAGACCGAAGCGACTGAAAAGAACGCGAGGGCCCTGTCCCCTGAGAGGGAGCGGGAGCTGTGGTGCCTCTGTCGCGAGGGGGATGCGGCGGCGCGGGAGGAGTTGATCGTCGCCTACCGCCCGCTGGTCTTCTGGATCGCGGGGCGGCTCCGGGCGGCTCCGTCCCTCAAGCAGGACCTCGTCCAGGAGGGGATGCTGGCCCTGATCCGCGCGGCGGACCGCTTCGACCCGGACCGGGAGCTGCGGTTCTCCACCTACGCCTACCACCGGATTCACGGCCAGATGGTCAACCTGCTGGAGCGCTCGGAGCGGCGCGCCCCCATCCCCGTGCCGGACGAGTGGCTCACGACGGCCCAACCGGAGGAGGACGACGACCGGCAGGACTGGCTGGATGTCGCGGACAGCATCGCCCGGCTCCAGGGGCGCGAGGCGGCGGTGGTGTCCGCGCTCTTCTTCGACGGCAAGGAGCCCCGCGACGTCGCGGCGGAACAGCGGATGGACATCAGCCACGTCTATCGCCTGCGCCGGACGGCGGTGGCGAAGATTCGGGCGTGGCTTGGGCTGGACGGCCATGCCATAAAAGAGGCGGGGGACGGGATAAGATAACAGCGGCCTTTGACGGGAGTTCGCGGGGAGGTGCGGGATGGTCCAGGGTGGTATGGACAGGCGCATAGCCGGCATCATTCGATGGCTGGAACGGTTTCAGAGCTCCTATCGTTCCGGGGCCATCGAGAGTGCCTTGATGGACGCGGAGTGCGCCAGGGCGGACCTGGAGGACCTGCGGTCCGACGTGTGGCGGAGCGTGGGAGCGGCTCGGACGCCCCGCCGCGTCCGCCGCGCGGTCGTCACCTGGCTGGCCTCGCTGGTGCTCCTCGCCGTGCTGGCCGTTCCGTCCCCCCTGTCGCGGGAGGAAGGGTTAGCGGGGTTGCCCCTTCGCCACGAGGCCCGCGCCGTGGCTCAGGAGCCTGAGCGAAGGGTTGAAACGCCACTTCCGGCCCCGGCGGAATCCGCTCCTGTGCCTCCCCGCTCAGTCAAGGCCGAGAGGCGGCCCCCCTCCGACAGGAGGACGCGGGCGGCCGCACCAGCGCCGAGGCTGCAGCGGGTGACCGCGGTGCGCCCGGCCCCCCAGGAAAGGGGCACGGTGCCCGACGACAAGATGTTCCTGCTGCTTCAGACGGGAGCCAGGGCGCTGAGGAACGAGGGGCCGGCGATCCGAATCGACAGGGTGCAATGAGGCCCGCTGAAGGTGAACGCGCCAGTTTTTTTGATAACATCGTTATTTTAGGAACGTTTCAAAACTTGAAAGGTTTTTGAGGAAATTTGAAAGGAAGTGGAAGACCTTTGAGCTGCACTTTGTTAAGGGGCTCCGCGGGAGGGCGTCTTGGATCGGTATGGAGCTTCCTGGCGGGGGCTCTGGCGATGGTGCTCCTGTGCCTGCCCGTGGCGGCCGAGGCTGGAGCGGAGGCCGTGCCCGTCGCGAGGGTGAGCGTTTCGGGGAACAGCCAGGTCACCTCGAACTACATCCTGGGCGTCGTTTCGACGAAGGTAGGGCAGACGCTGGATCGGGACGTGCTTCAGAAGGACATTGAGGCGATCTACAACCAGGGCTTTTTCTCCTTTGTGGACGCGGACCTCACGCCGGAGCAGGACGGGGTTGCCGTGACGTTCTCCGTCAGGGAGAACCCAATCGTGGAGTCCATCGTCTTCGAGGGCAACACCGTCTACACGAGCGAGCAGCTGATGAAGGAGGTCTTCTCCCAGGTCGGGACGGTCTTCAACCGCGTCTTCTTCCGCAACGACCTGGATCGGATCCAAAACCGCTACCACACGGACGGCTACGTCATGGTGCGGGTGTCGGACGTGCAGGTGCAGGGCGGTGACATCCGCGTCAAGATACTGGAGCCCAGGGTGGGGAACGTCATCATCCAGGGCAACACCCGGACGAAGACGCAGGTGATCCGGAGGGAGATCAAGCTGAAGGAGGGGGACCTCTTCAACGTCACGCGCTTCCGCTACCAGCTGGGGAAGCTGCAGGGACTGGGCTACTTCGAGGACGTCAACGTCGCCTTCGACAGCCCGGATAACCAGGACGACGTGGTGGACCTCATCCTGACCGTGAAGGAGAAGCGCACGGCCTCCGTGGGGGTGAACCTGGCCTACGGCAGCGAGAGCGGGTTGAGCGGCGGCCTGACCTACGGGGACACGAACCTGTTCGGCAAGGGGCTCAACTTCGAGATCGGCTTCGACGAGGGCGACGAGGCCAGCTACTGGCTGTCGCTGTCCAGCCCCTATATGGACTCCGAAACCTGGGCGTGGCGCGTGGGAGCGCGCTACCGCACCTACGACGATCGCTATTACTATCGCCAGGGGGAGCGTCAGTTCGAGTTCGACGAGAAGAACACCCAGTTCTACGCGGGGATCGGCAAGAAGTTCAAGAACGAAGACTGGAGCTGGTTCGCGACGCTTCGCCACGAGGACACCAGCTACGACGACGTCCACAACACGATTCCGGGCTACATCGACGACCTCACGATGTGGGAGGGCACCAATCAGACGGTCGAGCTTCAGTTCACGCTGGACAAGCGCGACCCCTACCTGCCCTATCCGAAGGGCCTCGTGTGGGAGACGACCCTGGAGAAGGCCTTCGAGGGGCTGGGCGGCGAGTTCGACTACATGAAGTACTGGACCCAGCTGCGGTGGTACACGCCCCTGAACAAGCTGGTGGAGGGGGTCGTGGACGTCGAGGGGACGTGGACCGATGAGAACCCCATCATCCTGGCCGCGCGGCTTCGCGTCGGGTCGGCCACGAACGATGAGCTGCCCGCCTTCGCCCGCTATTCCCTCGGCGGGATGAACACGCTTCGCGGGTACAGCAGCCGCTCCTTCGAGGGCAGCAACGTCCTCCTGGGCAACTTTGAGCTTCGGCTCCCCGTGCACGACAACTTCACGCTGGTGGGGTTCTTTGACGTCGGAAACGCCAGCAACTCCATGGACTGGGGTGACCTCCACGACAACTACGGCGTCGGCGTCCGGGTGAAGACCCCCTTCGGCAACCTGCGCGTGGACTACGCGCACGGCGAGGACGAGAACAAGACGTACTTTGGCTTCGGCGATATGTTCTAGCCGTTCCGGGCCAGGGTGCGGCGCTCGACGCCGGAGGCCCTTGTGGACAGCAACGGCGCTCCTTCCGGCCGCGCTCCTTTCCCTGTTCGCGTTGCTCGTCCCTGCCCCCGCGTGGGCGGACCTGAGCGTTTCCGGGCTTCCGACCTGGCTTGAGCCCGCGGTCCGCCGCAGCCTCGACGCCGTCTGGAACGAGATTCCGAAGGACCTCGGCGTGGACCGGGAGGGAACCCTCTCCACGGTAGCGGGGCGGCTCTTCGTGGGCTACGACGTCGAGGTGCGCCGGGGGGAAAATGGACCTGCCGTTCGCTTCGTCCCGGAGGCTCGGACGTCGTGGGACGTGGAGTTGAGACTGCCTGAGTTTCGCGGAACGCTCTCCGACTGGTTTCGTGCGGACGTGGATGGGCTTGTGGAGGAGATCGCGGCCCTGCTGCGCCCGCTGCCGGAGGCGGCGCTCACGTGGGCGGACGAGGCCCTGAGGGCGCGGATCGCGGAGGCCCTGGAGGCCAGGACGCCGGGCTGGGACTTCTCCCTTCAGGTTGCCTTCTCGCCGACAGGCGGGACGCTGACGATCTCCTTTCGTCCAGGGACGCCCCTCGTGCTGGCGGTGACCCCCTCCATCTACTCGCGGACCATCCCCGTGATGCTTCAGTCCGACCTTCAGGCCAAGCTGGTGACGGCCTTTTCCCCGCTGGTCGGGCTCCCGGTGTCCTGGGTGGCGCACCACAGGGCGGACGCGGAGAGGATGGCGCAGGAGTTTCTGGAGGAGCGTCACTCCGTGGAGAACATGCGGGCGCAGGCTGAGGCGACGTTCGTCGCCGCGCCCGTGGCGAAGCTGGACGCCAGGGTGGACAGTGATCGGTTTCTCTTTCAGGTCTGGGTGTCGGCCTACGCCGGACTGGAGGACCGCTACCCGGAGGCGGGGGCCTTCTTTGGATGGAACACGGCGAACCTCACCGGGGTGGACCTCGAGCTCTACGGAGAAGCCGTCGTCGAGCTGGAGGCCTTTGAGCTGACGCGCCGCCTGGGCCTGCGCCTGCGCCTCTTTGGGGACCTCTGGGCCGGCGCGGAGGTGCAATGGCCGGAGGAGGAGTGGTTTGGCCGCCTGCAGTGGGGCCCCTCCCGGATGCGTCGGCCGTACCTCTGGTGGCGCTGGAGCCCGGAGCTGGGGCAGGAGGGCGCGCTGGGCTACCGCGTCGACGAGCACATCTCCATCGAGATCTACTACGACGGGACGAACGACGATCGGGTGGGGCTGAGGGGGCTGTGGTCCCTGTGATCCGCGCAGAAGGAGGAAGTACGATGAAGGAGGTCACCCTGAACGCCCTGGCCCAGGAGCTTGGCTTGAAGGTCATCGGCAGGGGGGAGAGGACGGTGTCCTTGGTCGCGGCACCCGGCACGGCGAACGAGAGGACGATCTGCCCGGTGTGGGAGGAGCGGGCTCTGCCGCTGGTAGGGAAGGACGTGCCCATCCTGGCCCCCCTCGCCCTGTTCGAGCCGGGACGGGACGGGATCGTCTCCGATCGTCCGCGGGAGGCGCTGCCGAAGCTCCTCGCGTTCTTCGCGCCGGAGCGCCCCGCTCGCCGCGGCGTGCACCCCACGGCGGTGGTGGACCCGGAGGCCTCCCTGGACCCCGACGCCTGGGTGGGGCCTCATGCCGTGGTGGGACCGAAAACGGTGGTCGAGGGCGGGGCGGAGGTCGGCGCGGGGGCCTTCGTCGGCGCGCGGTGCCGCGTTGGGGCGAGGACGATCCTGGAGCCCGGAGCCGTGCTGCTGGACGGGGTGTGCGTGGGGCGGGACTGCATCCTGCACTCCGGCTGCGTCCTGGGCTGTGACGGCTTCGGCTTTTTGCCCTCGCCGGACGGTCCCGTGAAGATCCCCCAGATCGGCGGGGTGGAGATCGGCGACCGCGTGGAGATCGGGGCCTGCTCCACCGTGGACCGCGGCACGATGGAGGACACGGTCATCGGCGACGGGACGAAGATCGACAACCACGTCCAGGTGGGGCACAACGTGCGCGTGGGGCGCGGCTGCATCCTCTGCTCCATGTCGGGCATCGCGGGCAGCTCCGTCCTGGAGGACGGGGTGACGCTCTCCGTGCAGGCAGGGATCACGGACCACGTCACGATTGGCCGGGGTGCCGTGCTGGCGGCCCGGACGGGCGTCACAAACGACGTTCCCGCCGGGGCCGTGCTGTCCGGCTTCCCCGCGCGGCCTCACCAGGAGGCCAAGCGTGCCCTGGTGTTGGCTGCGGACCTTCCCGCCCTGTTCAAGCGGCTTCGGAGCCTGGAGCGTCGCCTCGAGGCCCGTTCGGAAGAGCGGGAGAGTTTGGAGGAGGAAAAAAGGTGAGCCCCCTGGACGCAGCGGGCGCGGGGCGGTATCGCCGTCTGGTCCGCCCCCTCTCCTTCAGCGGCACGGGCCTGCATTCGGGACTTGAGTGTAGTCTGCGCATCCTGCCGACCGAGGGGGGCATCGTCCTGGCCTCGGAGGGACAGGAGGCCCCCATCGAGGCGCTGGCCCTGTCCGGAAGCGGACGCGGGTCGGACTACCTCTTTCCGGACGGCCGCAGGGTCCGGACCTGCGAGCACGTCCTGGCCGCCTTGACGGGCCTCGGAGTTTGGGGGGCCCGGCTTGAGGTGGACGGCGGGGAGATGCCGGCGCTGGACGGCTGTGCGGCCCGCGTCGGCGCGGCCGTTATGGAGAACTCTGAGCCCTGCGGGGAGGCCCCGGCCCCCCTGAGCCTCTCCGCCTCCCTTCGGGTGGGGGACGAGTCCCGATTCGTCGCGGCGTTTCCTGCGGAGGGGCTTCACGTCACCTGCGTCGTCCGCTACGATGCGCCCGTGATCGGTGTGCAGATGCTGGAGTTTTCCTGGAGCGCGGAAGGCTTCCTGGAGCAGGTCGCCCGTGCCCGGACCTTCGCCATGGCGCGGGAGATCGAGGCGCTGCGGGCGCAGGGGCTGGCCCTGGGGGGGACGCTGGACAACGCTATCCTGGTGGAGGGGGCCTCGGCGCGGGCGTCGGGAGGGTTGCACTGGCCGGACGAGTTCGTCCGGCACAAGACGCTGGACCTCATCGGCGACTTGGCGGCGCTGGGGCGTCCGCTCTGTGCCCACCTGGTGGCCGTGAAGGCGGGGCATGAGTTGCACCTGCAGATGGCGGAGCGCCTTCGGGCGCTGGTGAAGAGACAGGCGTGATCCCCCGTGGGATGGGCCCTGCGAGGAGGTATGGGGTTTTGGACATCATCGAGATCATGAACATGCTGCGGCACCGCTATCCCTTTCTGATGGTGGACCGCATCACGGAGTACGACGAGTCGCACGTCACGGGCTACAAGAACGTCACGATCAACGAGCCCTTCTTTCAGGGCCACTTCCCCGGGGACCCGACGATGCCCGGCGTGCTGATCCTGGAGGCCATGGGGCAGGTGGCCTCCGTGCTGGTGGCCGTCCGGCTGGGGAAGGAACAGACGGGGAAGATCGCCTTCCTCGCGGGGGTGGACAAGGCCCGCTTCCGCAAGCCCGTGCGCCCGGGGGACCGGCTGGTCACAAAGGCGGAGCTGACGCGGCTCAGGGGCGTCGCCGGCAGGGCGAAGGTCACGGGCTACGTGGACGACGAGGTGGTGGCGGAGGGCGAGTTCATCTTCATGGTGGGGTCGACCCTGAACAAGCGCGAGGAGGGTGAGAAGTGAGCGTCAGCGTCCATCCCTCGGCCATCGTCGCGCGGGGGGCGGAACTGGGGGATGGCGTCCGCGTCGGCCCGTACTGCTGCATCGACTCCCGCGTCGTCATCGGGGAGGGGACGGTGCTGAACGCCTTCGTCACGGTCCACGACGGCGTGACCGTCGGCCGAAACTGCCACGTCTACGAGTACACCGCCCTGGGCGGCGATCCCCAGGACCACAGCTACAGGGGAGAGGCGTCCCGGGTGCGCATCGGCGATGACAACGTCATCCGCGAGAACGTCACCGTCAACCGGGCGACGGGCGAGGGCAACGAGACGGTGGTGGGGAACGGGTGCCTCATCATGGAGGGCGTGCACCTGGCGCACAACGTCCACGTCGGAAACGCCGTCACCATCGCCAACAAGGTTGGGCTCTCCGGCTTCGTCCAGGTGGGGGACCACACGGTGTTCGGCGGCATGGCCGGCGTTCATCAATTCGTCCGCATCGGCTGCTACTGCATGGTGGGGGGGCTCTACCGCGTGGCGAAGGACATCCCCCCCTACACGCTGGCGGCGGGCGAGCCCCTGCGCATCGAGGGGCTGAACTCGGTGGGGCTGAAGCGGGCCGGGTTCTCCGCCGAGACGCGGAAGGCCATCCGGGCCTTCTATCGAGAGCTTTACCGCAGGGACCGCCGATTCACGGATTCCCTGGAGGAGTTGAGGAGAAGGCGGGACGCCTTCATCCCGGAGGTCCAAAACGTCATCGACTTCTACGAGGGGAGCCGCCGCGGCGTCACGTTCTGGGGACACGGCTCGGAGTCGGACTGAGCCGTCGTGCGCAGGACGCGCTCTCCTGAAGCCTCAGGCGGGTGCCAGGGCATGGACTTTGGATAGAGTTCCCAATGAGGAGGTTTTTGCAATCATGGAAAAGGTCACTGAGGCCGCGCGCAAACCGGTGAATCTTCCAGCCCTCATCAGCGATTACTACACCCTGGAGCCGGACCCGGAGGCCCGGTCCCAGCAGGTGGCGTTCGGCACGTCGGGCCATCGCGGCTCCTCCAGGCTTCGCAGCTTCAACGAGGCCCACATCCTGGCCATCGCCCAGGCCGTGGCGGAGCACCGCAGGGAGGCGGGCATCCTGGGGCCGCTCTACATCGGGGCGGACACCCATGCCCTGTCGGAGCCCGCGCTGCGCACCTGCGTGGAGGTCCTGGCGGCGAACGGCGTGGACGTCGTGCTGCAGGAGGGGTTTGCCCCGACGCCGACGCCCGTCGTCTCGCGCGCCATCCTGGCGCACAATCGCGAGGTTGGGGCAGCCGTGGCGGATGGCCTGGTGATCACGCCGTCCCACAACCCTCCGGAGGACGGCGGCATCAAGTACGACCCGCCGAGCGGGGGTCCCGCGTCCCCGGAGATCACGTCGCAGATCCAGCGGCACGCCAACGAATTGATCCGCGGGGGAGTCCGCTCCATCGAGAGGGTTCCCTTCGAGCGCGCGGTGAAGCTGGAGACGACGCACTTCGAGGACTACGTCATGCCCTACGTTCGGGCTCTCGCCTCCGTCCTGGACATGGAGGCCATCGCACGCTCCGGCCTGCACGTCGGCGTGGACCCCCTCGGCGGGGCGGGGATCGAGTACTGGGACCCTATCGTCGAGGTCTACGGCATCAAGAACCTGGAGGTCGTCAACCGGACGATCGACCCCACCTTTTCCTTCATGCCCCTGGACCACGACGGCAAGGTGCGCATGGACTGTTCCTCGCCCTGGGCGATGGCGAACCTGCTGAAGATGAAGGACCGATTCGACGTGGCCTTCGGCAACGACACGGACTACGACCGACACGGCATCGTGACGCCCGCGGGGCTGATGAACCCCAACGCCTACCTCGCCGTGGCGGTGCGCCACCTGTTCGGGACGCGCGAGGGCTGGCGGGCGGACGCCGCGGTGGGCAAGACGGTGGTGTCGAGTTCCATCATCGACCGGGTGGCGGAGGGGATGGGCCGCAGGCTCTGCGAGGTCCCCGTCGGGTTCAAGTGGTTCGTCGATGGGCTCCTGGACGGCTCCATGGGGTTCGGCGGCGAGGAGAGCGCCGGGGCGTCCTTCCTCTGCCGCGACGGCTCGGTGTGGACGACGGACAAGGACGGCATCATCATGGACCTGCTGGCCGTGGAGATCGCGGCCGTGACGGGAAAGGACCCGGCGCAGCACTACAAGGAGATCACGGAGCGGTACGGGGAGTCCTGCTACGCCCGCATCGATGCGCCGGCCTCGCCGGAGCGGAAGGCCGCGCTGGCGAAGCTCTCCCCCGAGGCGGTGCGGGCCGACTCGCTGGCGGGGGACCCCATCTCGGCGCGGCTCACGAAGGCTCCGGGCAACGGCGCCCCCATCGGCGGGCTCAAGGTCGTCGCGGAGGGCGGCTGGTTCGCCGCGCGCCCATCGGGGACGGAGGACCTCTGCAAGATCTACGCGGAGAGCTTTAAAGGGCCGGATCACCTGAAGCGCATCCAGCAGGAGGCTCAGGAGATCGTGGCGTCGGTCGCCTGAGGCGGGGTGCGCGATGCGAGTTGACAAGTTCCTGAAGATGGCCCGCCTGGTCAAGCGCCGCAGCGCAGCTCAGGAGATGGCGGAGCTGGGGGCGGTGCGCATCGACGGGCGGCCCTGCAAGCCCGCCTCCGAGGTGCGCGAGGGCAGCGTCCTGGAGGTGGCCTACATGAATCGGGTGCTGAAGGCGCGCGTGCTGTGCGCGGAGGAGGCGCTCCTGAAGCGCCCTGGGACGGTGAGCTGGGAGCAGGTCGAGGAGCGCCCGGTTTCTCCGGACGAGAACCCCTGGGGGGAGTGAGCCCGCGGGGCGCGTCCGAAAGGCCGCAAACGTTGTAGAATAGGGCGGCGTTCCTGAAACGTGCGGGCTTCGGGTCCGTGCGGTCGCCTTTATCTTAAATCATCTGGAGGTATGCGTTTCATGAAGAAGATCATCAGTTGCGACAAGGCCCCTGCGGCGATCGGCCCCTACAGCCAGGCCATCCAGGCCGGAGAGTTCCTCTACGTGTCCGGCCAGATTCCGGCCAACGCCAAAGGCGAGGTCGTCCAGGGTGGCGTCGAGGAGCAGGCGAAGCAGTCCCTGGAGAACGTCAAGGCCATCCTTGAGAGCGTCGGCTACGGCCTGAAGGACGTGGTGAAGACGACGGTCTTCGCGACGGACATGGCAAACTTTGCTGCCGTGAACGGCGTCTACGCCAAGTACTTTGACACGGAGGCCCCCGCCCGCTCCTTCGTGGCCGTCAAGGCCCTCCCGAAGGAGGTCCTGGTGGAGATCGAGGTGGTGGCCTGGAAGAAGTAGCTCCAGGCCCTCCGCGCCCTCGAAATCTGTTATAATCAAACCTCGTTCGCGAGCCTCCTGAGGCTTGAGGTTCTGCCTCTCGGCGGAAGATCGTTGCCCGCCGGGAGGTGCTGTTTTAAAAATTCAGGGGAGGTATTTTCATGGCAGACACAGCAGCAGCGCCGGAGGCGGCGCAGCAGACGACGGCGGTTTCGCCCTGCGGGTCGCTCTTCGGGGGCGGCGCGTCGGCGCCGTCGGGAGAGGGAGGCGCCGCCCCCCAGCAGCAGGCCAGCCTGATGGGGATGCTCTTTCCGCTGGTCATCTTCGTGGTCATTTTCTACTTCTTCATCATCCGCCCGCAGAGGAAGCGCCAGAAGGAGCACGACTCCCTGATCTCCGGCATCGGACGGGGGGATCAGATCGTCACGATCGGGGGCTTCCTGGGCACGGTGAAGGAGGTTCGGGACGACACCTTCCTCATCGAGATGGGAGAGGGCGTCCGCGTCCGCATCCTGAGGTCCGCGGTCCAGACGAAGCGCACGCCGGCCCAGGGGCAGCCCGCAGCCGAGGAGAAGAAGGACTAGGAGAGCGTTGGCATGGGGCGGCTTCGCGGCCGTCCCCGGAACGCCGAGCCCGCCCGCGGGGCGGCGCGGCGGCTGGCTTTTTTGATGCAGGGGGATAAGCATGAATCGTAGGGATCGACTGCGGCTTTGGGTCGTGTTGATCGTGATCGTTGCCGCTCTGGCCTACTCGTGGCCGATAAAGGGGCGGATCAACCAGGGGCTTGACCTGAGGGGCGGGGCCCACATCGTCCTTCAGGCGAAGGACACGCCGGAGAACCCGGTGGGGCCGGACAGCATCGACCGCCTTCTGGCCGTGCTGCGGAACCGCGTGGACCAGTACGGAGTGGCGGAGCCCATCATCCAGAAGAGCGGCGAGGACAGGATCATCATCGACCTGCCGGGGATCCAGGACCCCAAGGCGGCCCTTGAGCTGATCGGCAAGACGGCGCAGATGGACTTCCGGGAGGTGCTGGACGTCACCGCCTCGACCCTTCCCGCGCCTCAGCGGAAGAACTATGACAGCGACCTTCAGTTCAGCCAGGCCCAGGAGCGCTGGCGTGCCGCTGTGGAGGCTCAGAGCAACTCCAGCGCGGACCTCGCCGCGCGGGCAAAGGACATCGAGGGCGCCATCGTGGCCCCGAGCGAGGAGGAGGAGGGGGAGGCGTCCCGCTTCTACCTGCTGGGGAAGAGCCTTCTGTCGGGGAAGGACCTGGAGACGGCCTCCATCAACCCGGACAGGCTGGGGCGCATGGGCGTGTCGCTCTCCTTCAGTCCCGAGGGGGCGAAGCTCTTTGAGGAGGCCACGGGCCGCCTCGTGGGAAAACAGATCGCCATCGTGCTGGACGACGTCGTGATCTCGGCTCCCGTGGTCCAGGACCGCATTTCGGGCGGTGAGGCCCAGATCACGGGGCGCTTCACGGCCGACGAGGCCTCGCGGCTGGCCATCATGCTGAAGGCCGGTGCGCTGCCCGTGGCGGTGGAGATCGCGGAGAACCGCTCCGTCGGTCCCAGCCTGGGCGCGGACTCGGTGCGGCAGGGGATGCAGGCCGGCCTCTTCGGCGCGGCCATGGTGCTGGTGTTCATGCTCATCTACTACAGGTTCCAGGGGCTGGCCGCCGACGTGGCGCTGGTGGTAACGATCCTCCTGATCTTCACCGGGCTGATCGCGTTCCACGCCACGCTGACCCTCCCCGGCATCGCGGGCATCATCCTGACGCTGGGCATGGCCGTGGACGGCAACGTCCTGATCTACGAGCGCATCCGCGAGGAGGTCCGCTCGGGAAAGACGCCCATCGCAGCCCTGGACGCCGGCTTCCGCAAGGCGCTGGTGACGATCCTGGACTCGAACATCACGACGCTCATCGCGGCGCTGGTCCTGTTCCACTTCGGATCGGGGTCCGTCCGCGGCTTCGGCGTGACGCTCTCCATCGGCCTCGTGGCCAGCGTGTTCGCCAACGTCGTCGTGACCCGGGCCCTGCTGCAGCTCTTCGTCAGCCGCCGGCAGAACGCGCTGAAGCGCAGCTAAGGAGTGGATTGCGATGAACAGAAACTATAACTTTATGGCGCTTCGCAGGCCCGCTCTGTTGCTGAGCGCCGTCCTGGTCCTGGCAAGCCTGGCCTTCCTCTTTACCAGGGGCTTGAACCTCGGCATCGACTTCACGGGGGGCAACGTGATCCAGCTGGAGTTCGACAACCTGCCTGAGGTGGCGGAGGTCCGCAAGGTCGTTTCCGGCGTCGTGGCCCAGGAGGCCATGATCCAGAAGTTCGGCGAGAAGGGCGTCATCATTCGCACGAACGAGGACACCGAGGAGAGCCGCGAGCAGGTGATCTCCGTCCTTCAGAAGGCCTTCCCCGACATGAAGGTATCGGGCTACGAGAAGGTGGGGCCCGTCGTGGGAGGCGAGCTCCGCCGTCAGGCGGTCATCGGCGTTTCCATCGCGCTGGTTGCCATCCTGATCTACATCACGGTGCGCTTCCGCTTCCGCTTCGCGGTGGTGAGCGTGGTGCCCCTGGTGCACGACGTCCTCATCGCCCTGGGGTTCTTCAGCCTCACGCAGATGGAGGTTTCCTCCTCCTTCATCGCGGCCATCCTGACGATCGTCGGCTACTCCCTGAACAACACGATCATCATCCTGGACCGCATCCGTGAGAACTGGCGCGACCTGGGCCGCGACGGCATCGAAAAGCTGGTGAACGACTCCGTCAACCAGACCCTGGCGCGTACGATCAACACGACGCTGACGACGCTCTTCCCGGTCATCGCCCTGTGCGTGTGGGGCGGACCCGTGCTGCAGGCCTTCAGCTACGCCATGCTCGTGGGCATCATCGCGGGCACCTACAGCTCCATGTTCGTGGCGACGGGCGCCCTCATCGAGTGGTACAGGGCCCGTCCCGAGTCGCGGTAGGGGCGCGTTGACGAAAGACTTCGGGACCCGCGTCGGCGGGCCCCGATTTTTTTGAGAGGAGATCTTTTAAATGAAGACGATGAGAATTTTCCTTGAGCTTCTCTGCGCCGCGGCGGCGGTGTGCCTTCCGCTGCTCCTTCCCCGCGCAGCCTGCGCGGCGGAGGGGGAAACGCCCCGCCGCCCCGTGGCGGTGTTCAACACCAACATGGGGCAGTTTCAGGCGGAGCTCTACACGGACCTGGCGCCCGTCACCGCCGGCAACTTCATCGACTTGGCCCGGCGTGGCTTCTACAACGGCGTGATCTTCCACCGCGTGATCGACCGTTTCATGATCCAGGGCGGCGACCCCACCGGCACGGGAACGGGCGGCCCTGGGTACAAGATCAAGGACGAGTTCGGGCCGGGCCTTGCCCATGACGCCCCCGGAGTCCTCTCGATGGCCAACGCGGGCCCCAACACGGGGGGCTCACAGTTCTTCATCACGCTGGTCCCCACTCCGTGGCTGGACGGCAAGCACGCGATCTTCGGCCGGATCGTCGAGGGGATGGACGTCGTCGAGGCCATCGGGCACGTGGAGACCGCCCAGGGAGATCGCCCCGTGAAGGACGTCGTGATGCAGTCCGTCGTCGTCGAGGAACCGAAGGAGTAGCGCCTGCGAGGCGCTTCGGGAGGGATTTCAATGCCGAAGGTTTACGTCACGCGCATGCTGCCGCGCCCCGTGATGGAGGAGCTGGGCAGGGTGTGTGAGTACGCGGTGAACGAAGCGGACCGTCCGGTTTCGCGCGCGGAGCTCCTGAGCGGGGTGAAGGGTTGTGACGGCGTCATCAGCATGCTGAACGACGCCATCGACGCCGAGGTCATGCGGGCGGCGGGGCCGCAGTGCCGCATCGTGGCCAACTATGCCGCCGGCTACAACAACATCGACCTGGCGGAAGCCCGGAGGCTGGGGATCGCCGTCACCAACACGCCGGGCGTCCTGACGGACGCTACGGCCGACCTGGCCTGGGCGCTGCTCTTTGCGGCGGCCCGGCGCGTCCCGGAGGGGGACCGCCTCGTGCGCCACGGGAGCTTCAACTGGGCGCCGGAGTTCATGCTGGGGGCCGACATCACGGGCCGTACCCTGGGGGTGATCGGCGCGGGGCGCATCGGGCTGAACTTCGCCCGGAAGGCCCGTGGCTTTGACATGAAGGTGATCTACGCGGGGCGCCACCGCTCCTCCGAGTTCGAGGCGGAAACGGGAGGGACCTTCGTCACGAAGGAGGAGCTCCTGCGGACGGCGGACTTCATTTCGCTGCACGTGACGCTGACGCCCGAAACGCGCCACCTGATCGGTGAGTTGGAGCTTGGGATGATGAAGCCGACGGCCATCCTCATCAACGCCTCGCGCGGCCCCGTGGTGGACGAGAAGGCGCTGGTGCGCGCGCTTCGTGAGCGCAGGATTCTGGCGGCGGGGCTGGACGTCTACGAGAACGAGCCTGAGGTGGAGCCGGGGCTCAAGGAGCTGGACAACGTGGTCCTGACGCCCCACGTCGGCACCGCGACGGTGGGGACCCGGACGGAGATGGGCTTCATGGTGGTGCGTAACGTGGCCGCCGCCCTGGCCGGGCAGGAGCCGCCCAACCTGGTGAGGGCGTAAACTGAGAGGGGAGGGGGCTAGCCCCGTCCCCTCTCAATATGGACTTCGTATCGGCGGTCGCTTGTGCGGAAGGATGAGGGGAGGCCCGTCGGCCCCTCATGCCAAAAAGCCGTTGATGATCTCCTCTTCCGCCTGCTGTTCGGTCAGTCCCAGCGTCATCAGCTTGATCAGTTGCTCGCCCGCGATCTTCCCTATCGCCGCCTCGTGGACCAGCGATGCGTCCACGTGGTGCGCCTCAAGGGAGGGCACGGCGAGGATCGTCCCCTCGTCCATGATGATGGAGTCGCACTCCGTATGGCCCTTGCATGGGGCGTTCCCGATGATGCAGGCGTCAAATCGCTGATAGGACCTGTCCCTGGCGATGGAACGCGAAACGACATCGGCGCTGCCGCCTTCCTCCTGAAGGGTCACTTTGTAGGTGCTGACCGCGTGTTGCTCTCCGTGGGTCATCAGGCGTTCGCGCACGACCAACCGCGCGTCCTTCTTCAGCTCGGCGAGGGTGGTTCGGTTGGTGGAATCGACGCCCTTGATCTGCGCCATTTCCATCTCCACGAAGCTGCCCTCCTCCATGTACACCTCCGTGACCGGGTTCAGGATGCGCTTGCCCGTGCCGTCCCCGGAGCCGTAGTGCTTCTCGACGTACTTGACCTTCGCATTTTTACCGACATAAAACCGGTGAATGCCATCGTGCTCTGAATCCTGAACGCCGCAGTTGTCGATGCCGCACCCAGCGACGATGGTGACGTCGCTGCCCTCGCCGATAAAAAAGTCGTTGTACACCGTTTCCTTCAGCCCGCTCTGGGAGAGGACCACCGGGATGTGGACGCTCTCGCGCCGGGTTCCGGGCTTGATGTGGATGTCGATCCCGCTGCCGTCCTCCTTTGAAACGATGTCGATGTTCGCCGTGTTGTTCCTGCCGGCGAGCCCTCCGTTGGCGCGAAAGTTGTAGGCTCCCATCGGGACGTCATGGAGGTCCGCCACTTCGCGAAGCAGGCGCTTCTGTACCTCCGTCAGTTTTTCCATCACACGCCCCTCCTCAATCTGTTGCACGTGCCCTGTGCAGCTTCCGTCCCCACCAAGTCCGGAAAGACCTCGGCTTTCGTGCCGTGCCGTTCTATCCTCCCGTCAGTGAGGACCGCGATCTCGTCCGCGATGTTCAGGATGCGCTCCTGGTGGGAGATGATGATGATGGAGCTGTCCTTGATCCCCTTCCGCATGGACTCGAAGATGCGGATGAGGTTTTGAAAGCTCCACAGGTCGATCCCCGCCTCTGGCTCGTCGAACACCGTCAGCCGGGAGTGCTTGGCGAGGACGGTGGCGATCTCGATGCGCTTGAGTTCCCCGCCGGACAGGGATGCGTTGACCTCCCTGCGGATGTAGTCGTGGGCGCACAGCCCAACCTCCGAGAGGTAGTCGCAGGCGTCCGAAACCGAGAGGTCCTTGCCGGAAGCCAGCCGCAGCAACGCGTGGACCGTGATGCCCTTGAAGCGCACGGGCTGCTGGAAGGCAAAGCCCATTCCCTTCCTTGCGCGCTCCGTTATTCCCATGTTCGTGATGTCGATGCCGTCCAGGAGGATTTGACCTTCGGTCGGCTTTTCGATCCCGACGATCAGTTTGGCGAGCGTAGATTTCCCGCTTCCGTTCGGGCCGGTGATCGCGACAAATTTGTTGTCACCCACGATAAGGTTCAAGTCGTGAATGATCTCTTTCCTGACCCCGTCATTGTCGACGGAGAAGGACAGGTTCCGTAATTCCAACATGACCTCGCCCCCCCGCGATAGTCTTTGGTTATCTCACCGGTTCATTCCAGGACCAACAGCAAGGCCATCTTGAAGCGGCCGTCCGCCTTGACGTAGTGCAGTCCGTTCTTTTGGAAGCGAAAATTCTCTCCGGCGCGAAGGGGGTACTCCTTCCCCTCGTACCCGATGATCGCCTTGCCGTCCAGGGCGAAGACCAACGCTTCGCCGGGCGCGGAGTGCTCGGACAAGCCGGTGCCCTCGTCAAAGCTCATCACCACGAACTTCATCTTCGGGGAGCTCAGGAGGTCCAGGTTCACGATCTTGCCGTCCTGGTAGGGGATCAGGTCCTTCAGCTCAAAGACTTCCTTGTCCTTCAAAACAGGGTTCATCACGGTCTCCTTTCTTAACAAAACCTCGACATACACGCTGTCCGATTCGGCCTTGATCCCCACGGGCACCCCGACGGGCGTCACGTAGCCCTGGCCGGCGCCGAGGGGAATTTCCCTTTCCGTCACGACGCGCATGCTGCCGTGGACGGCGAGCCAGAGCTTGTGGTCCGGATAGCTTTCGGGGCTGATGTCCGTCCCCTCCGCCATGGAGAAGACGAACGTGTCCTGGATGACCTTGCCGGACAGGGTGCAGCCAGGGACGGCAGGGTTCTCCGCTGCAAGGGTAAAGGGGCCAATCTTCATGCAAACGCCTCCCTTTTGGATTATTGACTTTTTTTATTATAATACAAAAGAGATAGCTTGCTATGCCCAAGATACGGATTCAGTATCGGGAAAAAGGCTGGCTCCGCAGCGAAAGGGTCGTGGGGCAGGAACGGGTTGAGCAGCAAAAGGCGCCGCGCTGCCCGGCGTTTCGGGTGGCCCTAATACAGGCGCAGCATGTCGATCGGCATCCCGTAGGCTATCGAGGTGATCTTGCCGCCTTCGCACTCGATGAGCACGGCGGAGTTTTGCTCCAGGTAGCCGATCGAGCCGGTTCCGGAGGGGGGCAGCTCGTTCTCGTACTCCAGGTCGCCCGGGTCGAAGTCCTCAGGGTAGTCGGAGCGGTTCAGGCAGCCGTCGAAGTAGCTTTTCAAAACATCGGTGCTGGCCCCCACGCGGATCCCGCCGGGGAAGACGATGTCGGGATCTCTTATCTCAATCCCATAGAGATGGTACTCTCCGTTCTTCTGCTGAGAGGCCCCCGAAACGGTCGTCCCGTTCTTCTTCCACTCCAGGAACCACAGGTCGTCGATATTCCTCTCCTCCAGGGGGCAGTACCGGGATGGCTTCGCGGTGGGCTTGTCGTCCCGGATCATCCTCTCCGCGAGGGCGATGGCCTGTTTTTCCAGGGCGAGGCATCGGTTGAAGAACACTTCCGTCCAGTGCTCCGCGGCAACCCCTTGGGATGCGGCGAGGACCAGGCAGAACATGGCTGCCATCGACAGCGCACACTTTTTCAGAAACGAACTCTTCATAGCATAACGCCTCCTGAACTCAAAGTCGATGTCGCCGGCAAAAAGCCGTCACGGCTTAAACTTAACGGCACAGCGCCACTTTGTCAATATCTTGATCGTCGTTTCTGGCGGGGCTGCACGACCTAACACAGCGTTCGATAGCTGGAATCGGTCGTGTTTTTTGCCCTCTAAAATGAAATTTAGCGGTAAGATATATGTGATAGCATGGAGAGGCGCTCCGCCCCCTCGTTTCAGGCGCGATCCTGCGAGGCCCTGATGGCCCTCGCGCCGGGGCGCCGTGTTGAGGTGCAAATCCAGCGTAAAAGGAAGTGCGTGCATGAAGTTCTTTCATCTATCGGACCTGCACATCGGCCTGAAGCTCATCAACCGGGACCTTCTGGAGGATCAGGAGTACGTCCTCGACCAGATCGTGAGGGCTGCCGAGGAGGCGAGCCCCGACGCCGTCGTCGTCGCCGGCGATATCTATGATAAGGTGAACCCCTCCGGCGAATCGGTGGAGCTCTTCGACCGCTTCGTTTCGAAACTTGCGGGAGCGGTCCCCACGGCGGAGATCATGATGATCAGCGGCAACCACGACAGCGGACCGCGGGTCAACCTCTTTCGGAGCGTGCTGCAGCGGCGGGGAATCCACATGGTGGGCCTCCCGCCCCGGACCCCGGAAGATTTCATCGAGAAGGTGGTGTTGTGGGACGAATTCGGCCCCGTGAACTTCTACCTGCTCCCCTTCGTGAAGCCCTCCATGGTGCGGCCTGTCCTGGATGCGGGCGCAGAGGCATCGGGCGACGAGGATGATGACGTAACGCTGCGGGGCCTTTCCTACGATGAGGCGCTGCACCGGCTGATCGATCGGGAAACGATCGACCCGGAGCAGCGGAACGTCCTGGTGAGCCACCAGTTCTACCTTCCCTCCGGGAGAGAGGCGTCTGGAATAGAGCGCATGGACTCCGAGGTGCGCACCGTCGGCGATATCGATGGAGTGAGGTCGGACGTCCTGGAGCGATTTGACTACGCGGCGTTGGGCCACATGCATAAGTCGATGGAGGTCGGCAATGAGCGCTATCGCTACTGCGGGACGCCCCTGGCCTGTTCCGTAAGCGAGGCGGGACAGCAAAAGGGCATCATCGTGGTGGAGTTGGGGGAGAAGGGATGCGTGAAGACCTCCGTCCTGCCCCTGATCCCGCTCCGCGAGGTCCGCGTCATTACCGGCGCCTTTTCCGAGGTCCTGAGCCAGGGGTGCGAGGACTACGTGACGGTGGTTTTGATGGATAAGGAGGATCTGGACGTCCTCGACATGCAGGATCGCCTTCGCACTTGCTTCCCGAACCTCCTCGAGATCCGGCGGGAGCTTCCGCGCCGGGCGGGCGACCGCGCCGGGCACGGGGCGGAAGAGGCAGAGATGAGCCCCTTTGAGCTTTGCGGCTCCTTCCTGAGGGAGCAGTGGGGCGGCCGGGAGCTGGATGAGGAGGAGCGCTCGCTCCTTCAGGATGTGATCAACAGCGTTCAGGAGGCGCACTGAGATGAGACCGCTGACACTCACCATGAGGGCGTTTGGCTCCTACAACAAGGAAACGACGGTGGACTTCACCCGGCCGAACCAAAAGCTCTTCCTCATCACCGGGGACACCGGCGCGGGCAAGACCACGATCTTCGACGCCATCGTCTTCGCCCTTTACGGGGAAACGAGCGCAAGCGGCAGGAGCGGAGGCAAGCGGCAGGGCGAGGACCTGCAGAGCCAGTTCGCAAACCTGGATACCAAGCCCTTCGTGACTCTGACCTTCTCGGAGGTGCAGGGCGGGGAGGAGAGGCTCTACACCGTAACCCGCACCCCCCGCTATCGCGGTTCGCAGGAGCAGAAGGCCGGCTCCAGGCCCAGGGGGGAAACCGTTTCTCTCTCGATGCCGGACGGCCTGACGTACTCAGGGAACCTGTCGGAAACGGACCGAAAGATTAAAGAGATCGTCGGGCTGACGAAGGAACAGTTCATGCAGGTGGCCATGATCGCTCAGGGGGAGTTCATGGAGCTGCTCGGCGCCGGGGCGGACAAGAAGAAGGACATCTTTCGAAAGCTCTTCCGTACCCGGCTCTATCAGGACATCGTGGATGAGCTGAAGCGCCGCCTGGACGACGCCGCCAGACGGGTGACGGAGATCCGCAGCGCCTTTCAGGCCGAGGCGGGACACGTCGTGATCCCGGAGGAGTTTGAGGGCATGGAGCGGCTGGAGGAGAGCCGTTCTCGCCTCCTGGCCTCCGAGGGGGGGACGGTCATGGACATGGAGGCCCTTCTGGAGGAGCTCAAAGCCCTTTGCGGCAGGCTTGAGGAAGGAACTGCCCTCGCTGCGGCGGAGCGGGACGAAAAGGGCAGACGGCGGGACGCGGCGCGCGACGCCTACACCGGGGCCCAGGACCTCGCGCGGGCCTTTGAGGAGCTGGAGAGGGCGGAGGGGGCGCTTGTCGAATGTGAGGCCGAAGAGGAGCGAATTCGGGAGGCAGGCCGCTTGATGGTCCGAATCAACGCGGCCTACGAGATTCAGCCCCTGCATCAGAGGATGGATGACGCGGAGAAGGCCGTGGCGGAGACGGAGAGGAAACTGGTGGATTTGAAGGGGGCCCTTCCGGACCTCACCCTGGGTCGTCAACGGGCGGAGGCCTCCGAGGTGGAGGCCCGGTCCGTCCAGGCGGCGGGGATCGAGGAGTTCACTCGGGTGTCCGAGCGCGTGAGCAGGGCGCTTCAAGTTTTGGAGCGGATCCGTATCGCGACGGAAACGTTTGAGGAGTGGCGTGCTGCGCTCAGCTCTGCGGAGGTGATCTCGCTCCAGGCCAAGGACGCTCTGATGAACTTTGAGGCCAAGGAAGCGGCGTGGCGGGCGCGAGAGAAGGAGTTGGAGGGCGCGGACCTGCGCCTGGCGGAGTGGGAGGCCAGACGCAGGGAAGCGGAAGACCTCATGGTGGAGGTGTCCCTGGCGGAGGACGCCGGACGGGACGCCAGACAGCAGAGGTCGGAAACGGAGAGGTTGCAGGGGGAGTACGCCTCCGTCAGGGAGGAGTACAACAGCAAAAGGGACGAGTACGTCCGAAAACAGGGGGAGTTTCTGGACGCCCAGGCCGGCTTTATCGCCTGGGAAAAGCTGAGGCCTGGCGAGCCCTGCCCCGTGTGCGGCTCCACGGATCACCCGCGCCCCTGCCTGTTGCCGGAGGGCAGCCGGGATTTGACTCGAGAGGTCGTCGATGCGCTGGCCGAGGAGGTCGCAAGTCTGCAGCAGGACCTGACGAAGCGCTCTACGGCGTCGGGGTCCGCCCTGAGCCTCCTGGAGGAGAAGGAGAGAACCCTAAAAGGGACCTTGACGCGCCTGTATGAGCGCCTGGCAAGAAGCGTCCCGGAAGCGTCGGAGGCGCTGAGCCTGGAACAGGTGCGGTCATTGTTGGAAAGCTGGAGAGGCGGAATCCGGGCGGAGGGGGTTGCGCTTCGGGAGGGCGCGCAGGCTCTGAGCCGCATCAAGGAGTCCCTTAAGAGCGTGGACGAACAGCGGCAGGCGCTGACGATCGCCGCCGATAAGGCGGTTCAGACGGCGCATCAGGCGGAGAGCGCCCTCGCTGCAGCCGAGGCGGAGCTCAAGGGCTTCGAAGGGCAGCGGGACTACGCGACCGTGGCGGACGCACAGTCGGCCCTCAGCGGGGCCAGGACTGCGAAGCGCGAGGCGGACTCGGCCTTCGAGGCCGCTCGTGAGGCGGCGCAGTCCGCGCGGAGCTCGCTGGAGAACGCGGAGGCCGCGATCGCCCGGCTCGCGGAGGAACTGCCCCTTCAGAGGGAGGAGGCAGAGCAACGCAGACAGGCCTACGAGGCGCTCATGGACGAGAAGAAGCTATCCGAGGCGGATTGGATGGAAACCGTTCGCCGGCACGGCCGGGAGGACGTGGGGGCGCTGCTGGATGAGGTGGAGGCGCACCGCAAGAAAAAGGCGGCTGCGGAGGGCGCGCGCGACGCGGCTCTGAAGGCCGTAAACGGGCGCGAGAAGCCCGTCATGGAAGACCTGGAAAGGGCCAGGGACGAGGCGGAAGAGGAACTGGAGAAGGCTCAGTCCGCCTGGGCGCGGCTCGACAGGGCCTTTGAGGCGGACGACGCCGTCCTCTCTGCCCTGTCGCCGAGGATGGAAGAACGAAAGCAGGTTGCTCGGGAGTACGCCCGGTTCAACGGGCTGCACCGGGGGCTGGGGGGCAAGGAGTCGGGCGCCCGCATGGACATCGAAACCTTCGTGCAGCGGCACTACCTGCAGCGAATCCTGTACGCGGCGAATACCCGCTTTCAGGACATGACTGCGGGGCAGTTCGAGCTCCGCCTGGTGCAGGAGGAGCAGGCGGGGGAGGGGAGGAATCAGGGGCTGGACCTCGTGGTCTATTCTTCGGTCACCGGCAGGGAACGGAAGGTCTGGACGCTATCCGGAGGAGAGTCCTTCGTGGCGGCCCTCTCGCTGGCTCTGGGGATGGCGGACCTGATCCAGGAGAGCGCCTCGTCGATCAGCCTGGATATGATCTTCATCGACGAGGGCTTCGGCTCCCTGGACGACCGAACGCGAAACCAGGCGGTCAAGGTGCTGCAGCGGATAGCGGGCGGCCGCCTCATCGGCATTATCTCCCACGTGACGGAGCTGAAGCAGGAGATCGAGGACCAACTGATCGTCAGCAAGGACTCGGAGGGCAGCCGGGTCCGTTGGCAGATCAGCTGACGGGCCGCCGGGAGGCTTCAGCCTTGTGTGCGCGATGCGGGGCCGCCGCCGCGAGGGGGGCCGGGGTGGCTCAGGCTCCTCGCGGGTGGGGCCTATGCTCCCCGAATGCAGTGTTGAATCGCGAGGGCGACGCCGCCCTCCTGGTTGGACCTCGTGATGAAGTCCGCTGCGCGCTTGACCTCCTCCGGGGCGTTGGCCATGGCAACGCTGACGCCCGCCGTCCTGAACAGAGGCAGGTCGTTTCCGGAGTCGCCGCAGGCCATGCTTGCCGACAGAGGGATGCCCAGGAGCTCCATGAGGCGCGAGAGTCCGCGACCCTTATCGACGCCCGCTCGGTTGAACTCCCAGTTGTGGTTGCCGCCGCAGACGTAGGTGATCTCCGGGTGGGCGGCCAGGATGCGCTCCGCCTCCTCCCGCCCTGTAAGGGCGCCGTCCTGCCGGCAGAAGTTGATGGTGACCTTCTGGACGCGAAGCGCCTCGCGCTCGATGCGTCCCAGAAGGTCACTTTCGTAGATGCGCGTGCGCCTGATGTAGGCCTTGGCGCTTTCGGGCAGAACGGTTTGCTCCAGGAGGGCCCGGCGATCCTCACGGGAGTAGGCATCTCCGTCGATGAAGACGTCGTAGTAGAGGTTCAGGGGTTCCAGGTCGCGCAGGACGCCCAGCGCGGTCCGGGCGTCCATGCAGTCGTCGAAGAGGAGCTTTCGGTCCGGCAGCGTGTAGACGGCGGCGCCGTTGACCGTGAGCGCGCAGTGCACTCCGAGGGGCGCTACCTCCTCGACGGGCACGCCGCAGTAGGGGCGCCCCGTCGAGATGACGACCGTGACGCCCCGATCCGAGGCCTCGCGGATGGCCGCGGCGTCCTCGCGCGATATCTCGCCCTCCTCGTTGAACAGCGTCCCGTCGAGGTCGAGGGCGATCAGCCTGATGGCGGGCAGGGGCTCCTCGCGATCGGACAGGAGAGAGGGCGCCGGGCTGCGCCCCCTCCGTGCCCCGTTCACCCTATTCAACGGTAACGCTCTTGGCCAGGTTCCTGGGCTTATCGACATCCAGCCCCCGCGCGCAGGCCAGGTAATAGCCCAGGAGCTGCAGCGGGATCACGGCGAGGCTCGATGTGAAGTGCTCGTCCGTCTGGGGCAGGGGGAAGACGAGGTCCGCGTCGTCCTTCAGGGCGTCGTTCCCGCGGTTGGTGACGCCCAGGAGCCACGCGCCGCGGCTCTTGACCTCCATGAGGTTGCTGGCGGTCTTCTTGTAGAGCCCCCCCTGCGTCATGAGCCCGACCACCAGGACGCCCGGCTCGATCAGGCTGATGGGGCCGTGCTTCATCTCGCCGGCGGCGCAGGCCTCGGAGTGGATGTAGCTGATCTCCTTCATCTTGAGGCTGCCCTCCATGGCCAGCGCGTAGTCCAGCCCGCGCCCCAAAAAGAAGGCGTCGCGTGCGTCCTTGAAGCGCTCTGCCACGTCCTTGATGCGCTCTTTCTCGTCCAGCACAGCATCGATCTTCTCCGGCAGGGTTTCCAGCTCGCGCAGCAGGTCACGGCAGCGGATGGCGGAAGCCGTGCCTCGGACGCTCGCGAAGTGGATGGCCAGGAGGTAGCAGGCGATCAACTGGGCGCTGTAGGCCTTGGTCGTCGCCACGGCGATCTCTGGCCCCGCCAGCGTGTAGAACACGCTGGCGGCCTCCCGTGCGATGGTGCTGCCCAGCACGTTGACGATGGCCAGCGTCCTGATCCCGTTCTCCTGGGCCAGGCGCATGGCGGCCAAGGTGTCCGCCGTTTCGCCGGATTGGCTGATGACGATGGCCAGAGCGGAGGGGTCCAGCGGGATTTTGCGGTAGCGAAACTCGGAGGCCAGCTCCACGCGCACGGGGATATTCACCAGGTCCTCGAGGACGTACTGGGCCGCGACGCCAGCGTGGTAGGCGGAGCCGCAGGCCAGTATGTAGATCTGGCTGAAGTTCCTGATCTCGTCGTTCGTCAGGCCCGTGGCGCTCATGTCCAGCACGCTGCCCTCCTTCAGCACGGAGCGGAGGGTGTCCCTCACGGCGCGGCCCTGCTCGTGGATCTCCTTCATCATGAAGTGCTCGAAGCCGCCCTTCTCCGCAGCCTGAGCATCCCACTTGATTTCTGTGGACGCCTTGTCCAAGGGCCTGCCGTCCTTGTCGTAGAAGCGGATGTCCCCCTTGCAGATCTCGACGATCTCCATGTTGCCAATGTAGTACACCGTCCGGGTGTACTGAAGGATGGCGGAAACGTCGGAGGCCAGAAAGGACTCGCCGTCGCCTTTGCCCACGATGAGGGGGTTGTCCTTGCGCACGCCCCACACGGCGTCAGGAAACTCCCTGAACATAAGGACGAAGCAGTAGGAGCCACGGATGCGCTTCATCACCTTCGTGAGGGCGGCAACGGGATTGTTGCCGCTTTTTTTATAGTAAAGGTCGATGAGCTTGACGGCCACCTCCGTGTCGGTCTGGGAGTAGAACGTGTACCCGTTCCTGAGCAGCTCTTCCTTCAGCTCCTGGTAGTTCTCGACGATGCCGTTGTGGACCGCCACGACGGTCATGTCGTCGCTCCAGTGGGGGTGGGCATTCTCCTCCGAAGGGACGCCGTGAGTTGCCCAGCGCGTGTGACCGATGCCGCAGGTGCCGGAGAGCGCCTTGCCGGAGTTGATCCGCTCCGCCAGGGCCTTCAGCCGCCCCTTCGCCTTGACGGCCTTCACGTCCGTGCCGTCGCGGACGGCCAGCCCGGCGGAGTCGTAGCCCCGGTATTCAAGTTTCGCCAGTCCATCCAACAGAACGGGGGAGGCCTGTCTGCTCCCGCTGTAACCTAGAATGCCGCACATAAGAATTGCCCCCAGTCCATCTAAAAAGATCGGCGCCCTATGGCGCTAAATCGAGTCCAGCCGTTTGTGTGCCGCGCCCTGTTGCCCCGGCGCGTTCTCTCATTATATCCAAATTGTCCCTGAAACAGGAGAAAAATTCTCAGGCCTACTCCAAAGAGCGGCCTCGATTTTGAGGGAGAGAAGGGGGTCACGCCTCTGCTGCTGCGTGGGCTTTTAGCCAGCCCAGGATGAGCTCCGTCGCCCTGTCCCGCTCCGGTCCGTGGAGGAGGTCGTGCCACGCGCCCTCCAGGATGACCAGAGTCCCGTCCGGCGAGGCGGAGCGAGCCCGGAGGTTCTCCGCGGACGCGGGCGGCACGATGCGGTCCTCCGAGCCGTGGAGGGCCAGGAAGGGCAGCCGGTGGGTGGGGAGCGAAGCCGTGAGGTCGTCCATGCCCTTCACGAAGACCTCGACGAGCAGTCGGTTGACGAAAGCACGGAGCACCCAGGGGTCTTTTTCGTACTCGCGCCGCGCCGCCTCGTCCAGGGTCAGGAACTCCTCCCCGACGGATGGGGAGCAGCGCATCAGCAGGCGCTCTATCTGAGGACGCCGGAAGTTTCGATAGCGCCCAGTTTCCAGTGTGGGCGCTCCGACCAGAACCTGCCCGGAGAGCCCTTCGGGAAGGTGAACGCCGAGCAGGAGGGAGAGAAGCCCCCCCATGCTGTAGCCGACGGTGAAGAGCGGGCCGGGTCCTTCCGCCAGGGCAGCATCCGCCATGAGGCGCACGTCCTTTACCAACAGCCGGTAGTCCTGGACGTCGGCCCGCGCTCCGCCGGAGCGGCCGTGTCCCCGCAGGTCGAAGCGCGTCACGCGCCACCCTGCGTCGGCCATCGCGGCCGCCGCGGCGTCGAACCGCCGGCAGTGCCCCCCCAGCCCGTGGAGGAGGAGGACGCTCCCCAGCGCTGCCCCTGAGGTTTCGTCCGTGCAGCGATAGAGCTCCGTCCCGTCGAAGGATCGTATCAACGCCTCATGCATTGCCCCTCAGCCTCCCGATCGAAATTGTATTTGACAGTACGGCTTTTTATGTTATATTAACATAGTTCCTTTGCGGGCTTGTAGCTCAGTGGATAGAGCGACGGCCTCCTAAGCCGTAGGTCGGCAGTTCGAATCTGCCCAAGCTCGCCATAGAGGAATTGCAGGGGTTTGTCGACCCTACTCCTTGAAAGGCGTCGCCAGGAGCGACGGCCTCGTTCTGTGGTATCCTTTTCTCGTAGCCGGAAATGGGGGCTTGTCCTCCTTTCATGAAAGAGCTGCTAACCTTGGCGGGGGCAGCTCTTTTTTGTGTCCCGAATCTCATTATACAATGAAAAAACATGTATAATGAACGCTGTAAGGAGGTGAAGCACGTGACGCGTATACGAGAACTGCGGCAGGCCAAGGGGTTGACGATGGCGGGGCTGAGTTATGAGGTGCGGATACATCCCTCGATTCTCTCCCTGGTGGAGCGGCGCAAGGCCCCGGCGAGCGAGCGGGTGCGGGAGGGGCTGAGTACGTTTCTCGGCATTCCCCTGCGGGAGGCGTTTGACGACAAGGGCCTTGCGGTGTAAGGCCAAGAAAAAAGCCGTCCGGGGCATGGACGGCGGGAAGGAGATGAAAAATGAGCGTTTGTAAAGATTATACCGCAGAACGGGGGCAATGGGAACTCCTTGAGCTTGCCCAGAGGTTTCGTACTGCAAGAGGGCTTGGTACTTCGGATGAGGAGCTGGAAGAGACTTGTCGGATATGGTGCGGTGACGCCTGGCGCGATAACGTCCGAAATTTGGATTTAGTGAAACAAATAGTAGCGGATGCTGAGTTTGACGCTCAGGTCGACGCCAAGGCAACGACCTGCCGGGAAAGACGCGAGATGTTGGCGGGATATTTAGGCGTTTCACTGGAGGAGTATGAATCGGACCATGGTTCTTTGGACTTGCACGAAGAAGAGCTGCATTGGCTGCAATCCAGAACAAAGGAAGAAAATAAAGAGCTGGATATTCAGCTTGAGCGGTTCAACGGATATCTGGAACACTCCTTTAATGCGCGGGAAGCAATCAAAAACGGGGAAGATGCATCCGAAGAGTTGGCCGATCTTGTAAGCAGTCTTGATTCGGGGCTCGATGTTTTAGGCGATGCGCTTGAAAAGGCCGTTATCGCCGAGAAGCGGAGACTCGAAAGAAAACTCCATCTCATGGCCCTCAAGGCGCGAAGGCCCGCGATCTTCCGCCTCAAGGTCTACGTGCCTTCTTTCCGGTGCGCCCGCTCCCGCGCCCCCCGCTCAGCGCGCAGGACGTCCTTCTCCATGGCCGCAGCCAGTCCAGGCGGAGGAGACTCTTCAGGAGACCCAGACTCAGGAGATCCACCCGCACCTTATCCTTTCCGTATCTCTGTAGTCCCCCCATCGAACTCTAATCCCAATCGAAGACCTTCTCATCCGTGGCTTGGCCTCGGCTGTTGTCGCATGGAGAGGGGGCGGTCGGTATGACGACGGCACGGGACCGCGAGACCTGGAACTCCCAGAAGCTGGCCGTGCTGGAGCTCCTCCAGACGGGGCACAGCATCACCCAGGACGAGGCGCGGGAGCAGTTCGGCATCATGCGCCTGGCCTCCCGGATCGACGAACTCCGGCGCGAGGGCTGGAACGTCCTGACCGAGATGATCCCCGTCGGAGAGAACGGAGCGCGCGTCGCCCGGTACTCCCTGGGGGAGGAGCCCAGGCGGGCAAGCCGCTTCCTCCCTGTGGCTGCGGAGAACATCCCCGATGAGCTCAAGGCTTTGCCTCAGTGGGTCGTCTGGCGTGGCGTGGAGCGCAACGGTAAGACGACCAAGCCACCCTATCAGATCGACGGACGAGCGGCCAAGGCAAACGACCCCTGGACCTGGACGAGCTTCGAGAATGTACTGGAGGCCTACGAGGCGGGCGAAGCGGACGGCATCGGGTTCATGTTCGCCTCGGGCGGCGGGCTGGTAGGCGTGGACTTGGACGGTTGCGTCGGGGAGGACGGGACGGTCGCCCCCAAGGCGGAGGCCATCGTGGAGGCGCTCGGCAGCTACACGGAGTATTCCGTCTCGGGCAAAGGGCTTCACGTCATCGTCCGAGCCGAGCTGGAGAAGGGGCACCGCAGCGGGCCGATCGAGGTCTATCCTCACGGTAGATTCTTCACCATGACCGGGAGCCTTCACGACGAGCGGTCCGAACTCCGGGCCAATCAGGCGGCGGTCGATGGGCTGGTCCGGGCTATTCGTCCTGAGAAGGCCAGGGGAGCCGTAGCCACAGTGGGAGGGCGTCGCTACCTGCCCAACCCCGAGCTGATCGAGAAGGCCAAGTGTGCCACGAACGGGGCGAAGTTCTCCCGCCTCTGGGCGGGCGATACCTCGGACTACCCCTCGCCCTCCGAGGCCGACCTTGCGCTGTTGGCCATGTTGCTTTATTGGACGGATGGGGACGAGGACCGAGCGCGGCTGCTCTTCGAGCAAAGCGGCCTGTGCCGCCCGAAGTGGACAGAGCGGGCGGACTACCGGCGCAGATGCTTCGAGTTCCTCCGGCGGAAGGGGGCGACGGCATGAACGTTTGGGACGACGACGCCCTGCTCTCGCTGGGGGCCTTGCAGGCGTGCCTTGCCCCCAAGGATGGGCAAGCGGAGGAGGCCAAGGAACGGTCCGTGCAGCCCGTTACGGTTGCGGGCACCCTGCGGCAGATGTGCCTCGACCTGGGGGTCATCCCCTTCCGTGCGGAGGATATCGGAGGCCTGTACGTGCGCTATCCGGTGAGGGGACGCCATGAGATTGACGGGCTCCGATCCTCCCGGTTCAAGGCCTGGCTGGCCGCGAAGTATTTCGACGCCATGCAGGTGGAGCCGAAGCAGGCGGACATCGAGGGGGCCTTGCTCCTTCTGGGAGCGACGGCGGAGTTTTCGCCGCCGAGGAAACTTCATATCCGCATCGGGACCGTAGGCGGAAAGATTTACCTCGACCTCTGCAACGAAGAACGCCAGGCGGTGGAGATCGACGCGGACGGGTGGCGGGTCGTGGACGAGCCCTCCCTGTGGTTCCTGCGGGGCTCGATGAAGGCACTTCCGGTGCCTCAGCCTGGAGGCTCCCTGATGGACCTCCGGGAGTTTGCCAACGCCTCGGACGAGAATTTTGTCCTGCTGGTCGGCTGGCTGCTGGCCTCCCTGGCCCCGGATATCGCCTACCCGATTCTGGCGCTCTCCTCCGAGCATGGGAGCGGCAAGACCACGTTGACAAACCTCCTCAAGTCGCTGATCGACCCCGACGGGACCGGGGGCATCGCTCCATTCAAGGATGCGGACGCGCTCTGTGCCGCCGCGTCCTCGCGCCATGTCGTGGCGGTGGACAACCTCAGCAGGATATCGGGAGAGGACAGCGACTCCCTTTGCCGGGTCGCTACGGGGATGGGGATCGTCCGGCGCAAGCTCTACACCGACGGCGAAACCTACGAGAGCTATTTCCGGCGGCCCTTGATCCTGAACGGTATCGCCTTCGCCCCGGATCGGGCCGATCTCCTGGACCGGTGCTTTCCGATCTCACTTCTGCCCCTGACCACAGGGAGGAGGCGGGACATGGAGCTTCAGGCCGCCTTCGAGAAGGTACGTCCGGGCATCCTGGGCGCTCTCCTGACCGCCGTGTCGACCGCGCTGAGGGAGCGGGACTACGACCCCGCCCCTGCGGTCCGGATGATCGACGCCGCCGCGTTCGTCATGCGGGCGGAAAAGGGCGGAGCTCTGCCTTGGGCTCCGGGCACGTTCGAGCGCGTGCTGATGGCAAAGGAGCGGGATAAGCAGGCCGAGGCCGTCACGAGCAATCCCATAGGCCGCGCTCTGATGGAACTGGCGGGCGAGGGGGCGTGGGAGGGGTACGTCAATGCCCTCTTCGATCAGGTGAAGTCCCGTACAGACGATGAGGAACGCATGACCCTGCCGAAGAGCGTATGGGGCTTCGGAGCCGCGCTTACCCGATTGACCCCCATGCTCCGGGGCCTGGGGGTGACGGTCGTTCGGGAGGAGGTCCGGCGGGAGTTTGGCTATTGGGTCAGGCTCTCCAAGACAGGGGAAAACGTAGCCACAGGGGAGGGCGAATCAAACACTTTAGCGCTTTACAGCGCTCCTGAACATCCTGTACATTGCCTGTACATTGAAAACCCCAATGTACAGGAGCAAAACCCTTGTGCTGGAAGCGTTCTTTCTCAATCCTGTACATCCTGTACATCTTTTTTGAAACTTGGCGAAACCAGAAAAGAGGGTGCGGATACCTCGGATTCTAACCTATCCGGGGTATCCGAAGGGTGTTTTCAAGAATTCGATAGAAATCAGGATTCAATGTACAGGATGTACAGGAATTTTAGCGGGGCCTCTGATGATAAGGGTTTAAGTCCTGTACATCGTCCTGTACATTGCACCCCCAATGTACAGGATGTACAGGAGCCAATTAAAGAGTTAAAGTGCTTTGGTCCTGAGCCTCCTGTGGCCGCGGCTAAAAAGTTTGATAGGGATGCTCAGTTTTACTTCAGCTTTTTGGATGAGCCGGGAGGGTGATGAGGGTGGAGGTTCAGGTTGAGCTTGGAGGAATTGTTCGGGGTGTTTCTCCGGAGGGCTTCCTTCTCTCCTGTGGCCGCGGAGGTGTGAAGGTGAGGGCGAACGCCTGGGGGCGCATCGTCCTGTCCGGCCCTTCGCTTGCCATCGAGCGGGCACGGGGGATACTGCGGGCGTCTCCGGAGCTGGAGGCGGGGGTATTGGTGGAGCTGGCGAAGGGCGACCCTGCCCTTGCCGCGCTCTTGGAGGAGCGGGAGGCGATCTTGGGGGCCGACGGGTTGGCGGATGGGGCTCTCGATGCTGCCTTGGGCATGGTGGGGCCGGAATGGCCTGAGGATAAGGAGGTGAACGAAGGATGACCAATCTGAAGCCAGGAGATTTTGGGCGCTGGCTCAAGGCCCGGAGGCGGGAGCTCGGGCTGGGGCGGTACCGATGTGCGGGGCGTGCCTCTATCGGGGGCGAGGCGCTGCGGCTCATCGAGTGCGGGAAGACCTGCCCCTCTCTCTGCAAGGCCGGTACCCTCTACGGCCTGGCCAAGGTCCTGGAGCTTGATGTGGCGGAGGTCATGGAGCGGGCGGCACAGGAAGACCGACGCCTGATTGAGACTCTGGAGTGGGCCAAGGAGCATATTTAGCAAGTTGACCCGCTAGGGGAAACTTGAATTTGCAAGCGCAGATGGTAGACAAAAGTTAACATTCGCAAGTCCATGGGGCAGCGAAAAGTTACGTTGACGGTCCCCTTGGCCAGGGGAGTAAGGATCGGTTACACCCTTGGCCGGGGGAAGTCGATCTGACTATTCCCTCTTGGCCAAGGAGAACATGGCCCGCTTTGAGCCGGGTTGCCTGGGGATGGGGTAAGGTTCGTTTACCTCATCCCCGGCCCCTCTCCTGTGGTTACGGTGAGGCCCGGCCAAGGAGCTGACCTCAGAAATTCTGAGCTCAGGGGCGACGCCTCAACTTTGAGGGGACGGCATTTCGTTCCTGATTTTTCAGGGCTGAAGTTTCAGCCGCGAACTTTATCAAGGTGAAGCGCCTTCATTGGAGGGGGTTCGATGCTCAAGGACGACCCGGTCTTTCGGCATGCCGAGGGGTATTTGTACGGCTACAGGGAGAACGTCGCCCGGCTGGAGGCTTTGCGCTCCGAGCTGAAGCGCCTCGATGCCATGTCCTCGGTCGGGGCGCAGCGGTACGACGCGCTGTCAGGGGAGGGGATCGCCGATCCCGTCTCCGCTCGCCTGGAGCGGATTGAGAGGGTGGAGGCGGATATCTTGTACCTGGAGCGTTGGACGCGCCCGATAGAGCGCCTCATGGAGGACCTGGGGAGCCCCTTCGTTCTGGAGGGCTCGGTTAAGCGGGACCTCTTGGCGATCCTGAAACTGCGCTACCTGGGTGGCAACACCTGGGACAGGACGGCGGACGAGCTGAACCTGGGACGGACGACGTTCTTCCGCCGCAAGAAGGAGCTCGTCGAGATGGCGGCCCGGTATCTGGGGCTATAGCGAATCGGGTTTTATTCAGGCAGGGCTATAGAAGACCCGCGTCCGCTGAACGGTCGAAGCCCGGCTGGAGTTTTTAGCCCCTCCCTCCCTGTGGTTACGGAAGGAGAGGGGCGCAGATAAAAAATGTTCCCTTTCCCGGTAGAGGCGCTGCAGCCCTACGAGAAAGGGAGAACATGTGAATGCACGGATATTATACCACGCGCGCAGCCACAGGGGAGGGAGTCTGCCCTGTCTCCAAGTAGGCCCTCGTCATCTCCTGGGCGGCGTCTATCAGCATGGCCCGGCACTCCTCCAAGGTGCCTCCCTCCGTGATGACCTCCGGCCATTCGAGGAGCTGCCCCATATAGCCCGCCTCTATCTTCGTGTAGCAAGCCGTATAGGTCGCCATTCCTTACCCCTCCTCCCCCTTGGCCGCAGAGATCGCCGCCGCGATTTCCTCACGCAAGGCGGTTTGCTCCGCCTTCACCCGCTCCGATCGGGACTTCACGCCACGCTTGGCGGGCTGATAATTCAGGACCGATTCCCTGGGGATGACCCAGCTATTCCCCATCTTCTCAGCCCCAGGCAGACGGCCAGCTTGACAGAGTTTTGCAATCATGTTTGCCCCTTTCCCTGTCAATGTTGCAGCTTCCGCTGTTGTTAGATACTCCTCGCGCAACATGGTAATCACCTCTCAGCAACATTATAAAATACAGGCGTCTGTAATTATTAAGTAATACTACCGATAGATTTGATTACAGATAGCTGTAATATATACCCATCAAGCAAGGGGAACGGCACATTGACAAGGCGAGGCCCAGGCGACGGGCAGGGAGGTCGCCCCTACCGGGGAGCGGGAGCCAGGAGCGTCAGGCGCGACGAGGGGCGGAGAACGCGGGGAGCCGGGGGAGGCAAGGCAGAGGCGAGACCAAGGCCGAGCGGGACAAAATCAAAGGAGATGAGCAAGATGGAAAAGCGATTTGTGCTGGTGTCAAGGACGGGAGATTTCGACGGGGTTATTCGGGGGACGGCGGCGGAGTGCCTTAAGAGGTACTTTGAGGTGATGGGGTACGGGTTCCGTATCCAGGAGGACGAAGGGCCATATTGGCTCTACGCCG
>NZ_DBHLDX010000004.1:17564-74277 GCF_057312375.1 Fretibacterium sp. | reverse complement strand
GGGAGCCGCCCTGATCCCAGTAGGTCAGCTGGAACGCGCCGTTGGCGAGGACGTTCTCCACGCCCTGACCGTACCGGTCGCCCTGGGCCTTGAAGAAGGCCTCGTTGGCCGGGTAGTGTGTTAAGCTATGGAGGCCCTGCTTCGGGCCGGCAGTTTGGAGCGAACGGAGGAACGCGGACTTGGAGAAACTTGCGGTGGCGGTCATCAACCATAAGGGGGGCGTGGGGAAGACCACGCTGTCCCTCATCCTGACCCAGATGGCGCTCATGAAGCGGCACAGGGTTCTCGCCGTGGACCTGGACCCCCAGCGCAACTTCACGGACGCCCTCTCCTTCATCCGGGGCTACTTCAAGGAGAGCCTGCGAGTGAAGGGGGCCCTTGCCCCAGAGGACGCCGAGGCCCCGGAGGATTGGATCGTCCTGGACTGCCCGCCGTCGATGGGGGCGATCTCCAAGGTCGCGCTGAACTTTGCCGACATCGCGCTGGTCCCCGTGCGGCCGGACCTCTTCTCGCTCTCCAACCTGGGCGTGCTCTACTCCGTCGCGCGGGAGTGCGGCAAGGACAGGAGCCAGCTGCCGCTGGTCAAGGTGGGGTACGACGCCACGCGCCTCGCTCAAATGGCGGAGGAGGTCATCGCCGGCGAGAGGTATCCCGTGGCGGCCAGCCTGCCCCTCAACCGCCTGATCCCCTACAACATCGCGTCCGGCCGCATCTGGTCCACCGGCCTGAGCGCGGAGGCCCGCGCGCCCTACGAACGAATGTTCGCGCGCCTCGTGACCGCCTATCAGCGTATGCTGGAGGGGGACTTCAGCACGGCCTGGCAGTAGGAGCCAGGGGCGCATCGAGCCCCTTTTGCGCGTTTCCTCGCCTGCGGTGACAAGGTTCTTTTGTGAAGTGATATAATGGGAGAGCATTTTTTAAAAAACTTCAGTATTACTTGCAAGGTGAGGCTGATAGTTGATGCTGCGCTATATTCTACGTAGGCTCCTGATGATGATTCCCGTGTTGGTTGGTGTTACGTTCATCGTCTTTTTCATCCTGGCCCTGACGCCTGGGGACCCGGCCGCCATCATCCTGGGTGACGGCGCGACGCCGGAGCTCCTGCAGCGGACGCGAGAGGAGCTCGGCCTCGATCGGCCCATCGTCGTGCGCTACCTGATCTACATGAAGGACGCCCTGCACGGGGACCTGGGGGTTTCCTACCGCAACCGAATCGACGTCATGGCCATGGTGCTGGAGCGCTTCCCCGCGACCTGCGTCCTGGCCCTGGCCGGAATTTTTGTGGCGCTCCTCATCGGAATCCCCACCGGTATCATCTCGGCGAAGCACCAGTACACCCTGCTCGACTACACGACGACCGTCCTGTCGCTCATCGGGGTCGCCATGCCCAACTTCTGGTTCGGGCTCCTGGTGGTCCTCATCTTCTCGCTGGGGCTTGGCTGGCTGCCCTCGCAGGGGATGGGCGAAGGGTTCGTGCCCCTCATGAAGAGCCTCATCCTTCCCGCCCTGACGCTCGGCACAGGCTGTGCGGCGACGATCGTCCGGATGACGCGCTCCAGTATGCTCGAGGTGATCCGACAGGACTACATCAGCACCGCGCGCTCCAAGGGCATTTCGGAGAGCGCCGTCACCATGCGGCACATGATGCGCAACGCGCTCATCCCCATCGTCACGGCGGTGGGGCTTCAGTTCGGGCACCTCCTGGGCGGCGCCATGCTGACGGAGACCATCTTCTCCTGGCCGGGGTTGGGGAGGCTCATGGTGGACTCCATCAAGTCCAAGGACATGCCGCTGGTGCTGGGGTCCGTCATCTTCCTGGCCGTCATGTTCTCCGTCGTCAACCTGGTGGTCGACATCATCTACGCCTTCGTGGACCCCCGGATCAAATCTCAGTACCAGAAGGCGTGAGGTGCCCCATGAACGATCGGATTTCGCAGGACAACGCGCAGCGCGAGCAGAGGTCCCTCTGGGAGGAGGCGTGGCGCCGGTTCCGCAAGAACCGGCTGGCCATCCTTTCTCTGGCCTTCCTGCTCCTGTTGGCCGCCGTCGCGGCGGTGACCATACTCTGGGATTTTGCCGACGGCCGGGCGTTCTACAACGCGCACGTCATCAAGCAGAACCTTCGCCTGAGGCTGAAGGGCCCCAGCGCGGAGCACATCTTCGGCCTGGACGAGTTCGGGCGCGACATGTTCCTCAGGATGCTCTGGGGAATACGCTATTCCCTCTTCATGGGGATGGCGGGCATCGCCTTTTCGACGCTTCTGGGAGGGCTCATCGGGGCCGTCGCAGGGTACTACAAGAGACTGGACAACGTTTTGATGCGAGCCATGGACGTCCTGCTGGCGATCCCTTCCATGCTCCTGGCGACGGCCATCGTGGCGGCTCTGGGGCCGGGGCTGGTCAACGTCCTGATCGCCATCAGCATCGCCTACGTCCCGACGTTTGCCCGCACGCTCCGCGCCTCCGTGCTCACGATCAAGGAGCAGGAGTTCATCGAGGCGGCTCGATCCGTCGGCGCGGACAACCCGCGCATCATCATGCGCTACATCGTCCCCAACTCGCTTGCCCCCCTGATCGTTCAGTCCACCCTGGGAGTCGCCGGCGCCATCCTCTCCATCGCGGGCCTGAGCTTCCTGGGCCTGGGCATCCAGCCGCCGACCCCGGAGTGGGGTTCCATGCTCTCCAACGCCCGAACGTACATCCGCGATGCGTGGCACATCACCATGATCCCCGGCGCGGGGATCATGCTCACCATCCTGGCGCTCAACCTCGTGGGCGACGGCCTGCGCGACGCGCTGGACCCGAAGTTGAAGAGCTGAGGCGGCCGACATGGAAAAGCTGATCGAGATCAAGGACCTTGCCATCCACTACGAGACCGACGACGGCGTCGTCAAGGCGCTGAACTCCGTTTCGCTGAGCCTCGTCAAGGGGCGGACGCTGGGCGTGGTCGGGGAGACGGGCGCTGGGAAGACGACGCTGGGCAAGGGCATCCTGCGGCTCATCCCCGCGCCGCCCGGACGGATCGTGTCGGGTTCGGTGCTGTTCGAGGGACAGGACCTGCTGAAGCTGTCGGAAGCGGAGATGCGCAAGATTCGTGGGCGCAGCATCTCCATGATCTTTCAGGACCCCATGACGAGCCTCAACCCCGTCATGACCGTCGGGGATCAGATCATGGAGGTCATCCAGGCGCACAAGAACCTCCGTCGTCAGGAGGCCTGGCAGGAGGCCTGCCGCATCCTGGAGATGGTGGGGATTCCCGGACAGAGGGGCAGGGAGTATCCCCATCAGTTCTCCGGCGGGATGCGGCAGCGGGTTGGCATCGCCATCGCCCTGGCCTGCGCGCCCACGCTCCTCATCGCGGACGAGCCCACGACGGCGCTGGACGTCACCATTCAGGCTCAGGTGCTGGAGATGATCCGGGACCTCAAGAAGGCGTTGGGCACCTCCGTCATCCTCATCACCCACGACCTGGGCGTCGTCGCCCACAACTGCGACTACGTGGCGATCATCTACGCGGGAACGCTGATGGAGTACGGGGTCCTGCGCGAGATCTTCAAGTCCCCCCAGCACCCCTACACGATCGGGCTCTTTGGCTCCATCCCAAGCCTTGAGAGGAAGTCGGACCGCCTGCGCCCCATCCCCGGCCTGATGCCGGACCCGACGAACCTGCCTCCGGGCTGTCCCTTCTCGGAGCGGTGTCCCCACAGCGCGGAGGTCTGCAGCAGGGAAGTTCCCGCGCTCGTGCAGCTTGGTGGCGAACACGCGGTGCGCTGCGTCCTGGCCAGAGGGAGGGTGTCGCATGACCGATGAAATCCTGAGGGTGGAGCACCTGAAGAAGTACTTCAGCACGAAGGGCGGGACGCTTCACGCGGTGGACGACGTGTCCTTCAGCATCCGCCGGCGCAGGACGCTGGGGGTGGTAGGGGAGTCGGGCTGCGGAAAATCGACGCTGGGCCGCAGCATCCTGCGGCTTCAGGAGCCGACGTCGGGCACGGTGCAGTTCAACGGAGAGGACATCCTGGGGTTTGGCGCGGCGCGGCTCAAGGCGCTCCGGCGCGAGATGCAGATCGTCTTTCAGGACCCCTTCGCCTCCCTGAACCCGCGGATGACCGTCTTTGAAACGATCACGGAACCCCTGTTGATCCAGGGCGTCTACGCCAGCCGAAAGCAGCCGGAGCTCCGGCAGAAGGTGCGCGAGATCATGGCCCTCGTCGGACTGTCCGAGCGCCTGATCAACGCCTACCCCCACGAGCTGGACGGCGGGCGGCGGCAGCGGATCGGGATCGCCCGTGCCCTGGCCCTCAGCCCGCAGTTCATCGTCTGCGACGAGCCGGTGTCGGCCCTCGACGTTTCGATCCAGGCGCAGATCCTGAACCTGATGCAGGACCTGCAGCGCGACCTGGGCCTGACCTACATGTTCATCACGCACGACCTCTCCGTCGTCAAGCACCTGTCCGACGAGATCGCCGTGATGTACCTGGGTCAGGTCGTGGAGCTGGCGTCCGCCGACGAGGTCTTCGCCAACCCGCTGCACCCCTACACGAGGGCGCTGCTCTCGGCGATCCCGACGCCGGACCCGGACTTTGTGACGGAGCGCATCATCCTGCGGGGCGAGATCTCCTCGCCGATCGACCCGAAGCCGGGCTGTCGCTTTGCCGGGCGGTGCGTCGATGCCACGCCGGCCTGCTCGGAGGCGGACGTGCCGCTGCGTGAGGTCGCTCCCGGCCACCTCTGCGCCTGCACGCTGTGCTGAGGCGGGCGTCACTCGACATAACCCGGGAGGCCCCGGTTATGGTGCTTAAATTCTTTTACAGGAGGTCTGTTTTATGAAGCGGTTCCATTCGGCATTGCTCATCGCGGCGCTCGTCCTCTCGCTCTCCCAGCCGGTTGCGCTGTCGGCGGCGGAGAACAAGGACACGTTGACCTGGGCTCAGGGAGCTGACGTCACGTCCCTGGACCCCCACATCGGCAAGGAGACCCCTGCCGTCATGGCGACGAACCAGATCTTCGACACGCTGTTCACGACGGACGACGAGGGGAAGATCGTGGGGCAGATCGCGGAGTCGTGGAAGTACCTCAGCGACACGGAGCTCGAGGTCCACGTCCGCAGCGGGATCAAGTTTCACGACGGCTCTCCCCTCTCGGCTTCGGACGTGAAGTTCTCCCTGGATCGGGCGATCGCCTCCACCGCAGTTTCCTACATCGTGAACTTCATCAAGGAGGTCCGTGTCGTGGACGATCACACCGTCGTCATCGAGACGGCCAAGCCCTACGCGGCGGCGCTGCGGAACCTGGCGCACCCCTCCTCGGCCATCGTTCCGGAGGCCTACGTGAAGGCCGACGAGGCGCGTTTCCGTCTGAACCCCGTCGGGTCGGGGCCCTACAAGTTCGTGAGCTGGAAGCAGGGAGACTCCCTGAAGCTGGAGGCCTTCGACGAGTACTACGCGGGCGCCCCCAAGACGAAGAACCTCGTGATGAAGGTCGTCCCGGAGGCCGCGCAGCGTACCATCGCTCTCGAGACGGGCGAGGTGGACATCGCAAACGACATCCAGGCCAACGACCAGCAGAAGGTCCGCGACAACCCCGACCTGACATTGAACGAAAAGGCAGGCCTGAACTGCTGGTACCTTTCGTTCAACATGAAGAAGAAGCCCTTTGACAACAAGCTGGTGCGCCAGGCGATCCGGCACGCCATCGACGTGAACACGATCATCGACTCCATCATGTACGGCGGGGGCGAGCCGGCCGGCGACCTCATCGCGCCGGGCGTGTTCGGCTACGCCGGAGACAAGCCCTATACGTACGACGTCGAGCTGGCCAGGAAGCTTCTGGCCGAGGCGGGATATCCGGACGGCTTCTCCTGCAAGCTGTGGGTGAACGACAATCAGACCCGCATCGAGGTCTGTCAGGCCATTCAAGCCATGCTGCTGGAGGTCGGCATCCAGTGCGAGGTGGAGGTCATGGAGTTCGGGAGCTTCATCGAGCGCACCTCCAAGGGCGAGCACGACATGGCGTACTTCGGCTGGACCACCTCGACGGCGGACGCCGATTACACCTACTATTCCCTGGTGTACTCCACGCAGACCGGCGCGCCGGGGAACCGCAGCTTCATCCAGGACCCCAAGGTCGATGAGCTGGTGGACCTGGGCCGCGGCAACACGGACGAGACGATCCGCCGCAAGGCCTACGCCGACCTGGAGCAGATCCTGCAGGACCTCTCCAACAACGCACCTCTGGTCTACAGCACGCTGAACTCCGGAACGTCCAAGAAGGTCCACGGCTTCGTCCTGGACCCCGCGGGATATCATAAGCTGGAGAACGTCACGGTCGAGAAATAGAGCTTTGCCGGGACGCCTCCAGGAGGCGGGGCTGTCGTTCCGGTCGGCAGCCCCGCTTTTCATTGCGGATTTTCTGGGCCGATGCAGGGGCGTGACCGAGGCTATGGGCTGAAGGGCCGAGTGTTGGAGGGGCATTGGACGGAGGGCAGGGCGTCGTTGACCGCTTTGGGGTCATAGGCGCTTCTTCATTAAGGCTTAGAGTGGCAGATAGGCGGTTTGATATGACATGCTGAACGATCGCACCGCGGACTTGGCTTCCCTCCTGGACCGCGACGAACTCTACCAGGATTTCCTACGGATTGCCTCCTTCGTGAGGCGCTCGGACGGCGAGGGGGAGGAGGCTGCCAGGCAGTACATCCAATCCCGGCTTGCAGGGGCTGGCGTCTCCTGCTCTCGAAGCGCGGAGAAGGGCCTTCTGGCCTTTGGGGGGCCGGGCGTTGTGACGCTCGCCGATGGGGCGTCCGGGAGGAGCTTCCCGGCCAGGGCGTGGAACTTCTCCGCGCCGGCAGACGGCGTGCGCGGCGTCGGCCACAGGATGGGCGCGGAGGACTTCCCCGTCTCGCCCCTGGACTACCTTTCCTCCCGCGTCCCGCACGGCACAAAACAGGACCTTGCGGGGCGCATCGTGCTGTCGCGCTCCTTCTCTCCGGAGGCCGTGCTCTCCGCCCAGGATCGCGGGGCGGCGGGCTTCGTCATCTGCTGGCCCACGGAGGATGAGCGGGAAATCCACCAGAGCGGCGTCGCGATGATGTGGGGGACCCCCCTTCCGGAGGAGACGAGGTGGCTGCCGGGCATCCCCGTGCTGGCAGTGAACGGGGCGGACGGCCGCGAGCTGATGAGGCGGGACGGCGCGGAGCTCTCTCTGTCCTGCTCCAGCGAGGTCCGGGTTTCGGACGTCGTCCGCCTTGAGGCGCGGGTTACCTCTACGGAGGGGCAGCCGTACTTCCTGCTGGTGGGAGCTCACCTGGACAGCAAGCACTACGGGGCTACGGACAACGCCACCGGCGCCGCTCTTGCCCTGGCGCTGGCTCTGGCGGCGGCCCGCATGGAGAGGCGGCGCTTCGGCCTGCGGGTCTGCTGGTGGTCCGGACACGAGTTCGGCAAGTACACGGGGTCCTCCAACTATGCCCGGGAGCACTTTGGGGAGGTTTTGAAGCACTGCCTCTGCTACACGAACATCGACATGCCGGGCATGAGGGGCGCGTCGGACTTCAGTTCCGTCACCGCCGGACCGGACCTGTTTGCCCTGGCGGCCGATGCGGTGTACGGCGTCACGGGACAACGAGGGGCCCCGGTGGGGCGCGTGCGCTCCTGGGATCAGTCCTTTCAGAACATCGGCGTGTCCCCCTTCTTCATCTGGACCTCCGCGCTGCCCCAGGGCGACCCCAACAGGACGGGCGGCACCTCCATGCCCTGGTGGTGGCACACCGAGGCGGATACGGTGGACTTCTGCGATCGCCAGGTGCTGGAGACGGACGCCGGGATCTATGCGTCGGGCCTGTCCGGCCTGATGAAAGCGGGAGAGGGCGTGCCCTTCGACGTCGCGGCGCTGTGCGACGCCCTGCAGGAGTGGCTTAAGGAGCTGCGGGGGGCCCTGCGCCCCTGGCTGGACCTGGGGACTCTGTGCGCGGCGCTCGACGGGTTTCAAGACGCATGGCGGGAGCGCGGCGGCACGGACCTCGCAGTGGCGCTGAGCGCCGTCAGGCTGCTGAACCGGATGTACTACGCTGCCCGCGGGCCTCACCTTCAGGATTGGAGCGGAGGGGCGGACTTCGTCCCCGGGCTTTCGGAGGCGGCCCGCCTCCTGCTGCGCGGCACGGGGTCGGACCGCGCCCAGGCCGTCCTCCTCAACTACGCGGCGTCGCAACTGAACCGCCTCCTCCTGTTGGTCGACGCCCTGAACGCTTTGCCCCTCCGCGGGGAGGGACCCGTACGGAGCACGGAATTGTTTTGACATTGTTTTGATTTTGAAAGGCAGGCGCGAGAGATATGGGAATGTGGGATAACGCATTTGAAACAAGGTGGTCCTGTGTTTTTCTGGCGGCGTACGTCGTCGTGATGCTGCCGGTCAAGTGCTTCTACTCCACGGAGTACGTTCCGTCGTGGAAGGGGCTGCCGCTCTTTATGGTGGGCTGGTTCTGGCTCACGGTGGCCGTCATGGTCCTGATCTTCCTGTTCTACTGGCAGGCGATGGGGCGTGAGGAGTATCGGGCGTTTGGGACGGAGGACTAATGGTCCGCGTTCCCTTCAGAGCTAAGGAGGATTTTGCAAATGGACGTCAGCACGATGTTGGTGCCTGCCACGGGGACGTTCTTTCTCGTCCTGGGCGGGTATTTCCTGATCATGGCCTTGATCGGCTTCTATTCGGCGCGCGAAACCAACTCGCTGAAGGAGTTCTTCGTCATGGGCGGCAAGGCCGGCGCGATCGTCAGCGGCATCGCCTACTTTGCGACGCAATACAGCATGAGCACGTTTATGGGGGTGCCCGCCGCATGCTACCGGCAGGGATATCCCGGATTGACGGTCTCCGTCCCCGGCCTGGTGTTCAGCATGATCATCCCCGCGCTGGTCGTGGGCAGGAAGCTGATCAAGCTGGGGCACGAGCAGGGGTTCATGACGATGGCGGACTACCTGGGCGACCGCTACGAGTCCAACCTGCTCCGCGGCCTTCAGGCGGTCCTGATGGTGTTCTTCATGGTCCCGATGATGGGGGCGCAGATCATCGGCGCGGGCATCATCTTCAACACGTTCACGGGCTATCCGGAGTGGATCGGCGTCGTCGCGACGGGGCTCATCGTCATCGTCTACTGCATGAGCGGCGGCATCCGTGGCGCCATGCTGACGGACGTCATCCAGGGGCTTCTGATGGTCGTCACGGCGGTCGTGGCGTTCTTCGTGGCTCTCGACATGGGCGGCGGCCTCGAGGCCATCAACGCAAAGCTGTTTGAGCTGAACCCCGCCTACATGGCCCATCCCGGCGCTACGGGCGCCTACCCCTGGCCCGCCCTCGTCTCGATGGTGGTCATGTGGAGCTTCTTCAACATCGGAAGTCCGACGCTGGCGACGAAGTTCTTTACGATGAAGAACTACAAGGTCATGTTTAAGGCGGTCATCCTGGGGACCCTCGGCATGTGGGTGTCCGCCACGCTCATCGAGTGGGTCGGCGTCCTGGGCATCGTCTCGGTCCCCGGCCTCGAAGGGAAGCAGATGGACTTCATCGTGCCTCTGATCCTTCAGAAGGGCGTGTCCCCCGTCTTCGCGTCTCTGATGATCGCGGGGATCATGGCAGCGGGAATGTCCACGATCGACAGCCTGCTGGTCGTGTCCTCGGGCGGCATCTCGAGGGACATCTATCAGAACCTGATGAACCGGAACGCCTCGGACGAGGAGATTCTGAGGCTCTCCCGCGTCGTGACCTGCGTGTTTGGGGTCGTCGCCATCCTGTTCGGAATCTGGCGTCCCAGCGCCATCTTCGACATCATCCTCTTCTCCTTTGGCGGCCTGACGATCTGGGCGACGCCCGTCCTCCTGGGGCTCTACTGGAAGCGCACGACGAGCGTGGGGGCCGTCACGGGCATCCTGACCGGCGTGCTGCTCTACATCCCGCTCTCGGCCTCGCCTCAGATATTGGAGAAGATCGGGTTGGGCAGCCTGGTGGAGATATCCTCGACCCTGAAGGGCTACACCTTTGGCTTCAACGCCCTGATCCCCACGTGGGTCGTGGCGATGGTCGTCACGGTGCTCGTCAGCCTTGTGACGAAGCCGGTTTCCGAGGCGACGCTGAAGCGTCATTTCGGCTGAGGCGACGAATTCGTTTTGAACCTGTCTGTATTGAGAAAGGAAGCGACTTCATGTATTTAGCGTCCTATTCGTGGAAAAAGGCCAGCGAGCTCACGGCGAAGCACGGGGAGGGGATCGTCGCCCTCCTGCCCATCGGCAACCTGGAGGAACACGGCCCCATCGGCCCTCTTGGGACGGACTACATTATCCCGGAATCCATGGCGTCCACGATCGAGGCCAGGTTGCCGGACAAGGTGCTCGTCCTCCCCACGATGCCCTACGGCGTCAGCCCTTCGTTGAAGGCCTTCCCCGGCACGGTGGACATCGGCGAGGAAGCCCTCACGGGCGTTCTCAAGGGCATCGTGGACGCCGTATTGAGCTGTGGCGTGCGCCGCGTGCTGTTCTTCAACGGCCACGGCGGCAACTGGCCCGCCCTCAGCACGGCGGCGCTCTACCTGTACCAGCGAGGAGGCCAGGCGGCCCAGATCGACTGGTGGGTGACCTGCGCGGAGATGAAGGCGGAGTGGAAGTGCGGCCACGGCGGCGGCATCGAGGCCTCCGCGGCCATGGCGGTGAGGCCGGACTGGGTGCATCCCGAAGACTGTTTTGCGAGCGAGGTCGTCCACTTCAGCGACACGCTTCGAAACGTCCACATCCACAACGTCCTCTTCGAGGGCGCTACGGTGAAGATGATCCGAAACGCCAAAGACTCGATCCCGTCGGGCGACGCGGGCTACGACGACAGCCCGAGCCGCGCCAGTCGGGAGACGGGACAGGCCATCGTCGACGCCGTGGTGGACTATACGGTCCGCTTTATCGGGGAGTTCTCGAAGATCGACCTCAGCATCGGCCGCAGGGAGGCGTGAGCCGTCCTCGGGCGGTTTCGCGTATAATAGCGGCGTGCTCCGCCCCCGGGCCGAGACACGCCCCAGGGAGGGATGCGACGAAATGGACGGGAAGAACCTGAAGAAGATTGTGGAGCTGCGCCACGAACTGCACGCGCACCCGGAGCTCGCGATGCACGAGGGCTGGACGAAACGGCGCTTGATGGACTTCATCGGGTCGAACACGACGCTTGCGGTGGTGGACTGCGGCGGGTGGTTCTACGCCTCTCGATACCGTGAGGGGACGCCAGCCGTCGCCTTCCGCGCGGACATGGACGCTCTGCCGATCCCGGAGACCATCCCGCTCCCCCATGCGTCAGAGACCCCGGGCGTCTCGCACAAGTGCGGCCACGACGGGCACAGCGCCGCCCTCTGCGGCCTGGCCCTGGAGCTGGAGGCCATGGAGTGCCCCCGGTCCGTCTACCTGATCTTTCAACAGGCGGAGGAGACCGGACAGGGGGGAGCCGCCGCAGCGGCCCTGTTGCCGGAGCGGCACGTCTCGGAGGTCTACGCCTTCCACAACCGGAGCGGCTATCCGGAGGGCAGCGTCATCCTTCGGAACGGCCTGTGCCAGTGCGCGTCCAGGGGGCTTACCGTCCGCATGACGGGCCGTCGGTCCCACGCCAGCGAGCCGGAGAAGGGAAACAACCCGGCCTTCGCCCTGGCGGCCTTGGTGGCGGAGGTGAGAGCCCTGTTGGCGCGCCCCCACCGGGGGATGGTGCTGGCCACGGTCGTCAACCTGTCGGTGGGCCATCGGGACTTTGGCATCTCGCCAGGCGAAGGCGAAGTGTCCATGACGCTGAGGGCCGACGACGAGGCGGAGATGGAGGCCTTCGAGGCGGAGGTGCGGGGCCGGGCCATCGCTCTGGCTGCGGCGGAGGGCCTGGAGGTGGGGTTCGACATCTCGGACCCCTTCCCCGCGACGGTGAGCGACGCCGGCTGCGTCGCAAAAATCGAGGCGGCGGCCGGACGGCTGAGACGTCCGGTCGTCTGGATGGAGGCCCCCTGGCGTGCGTCGGAGGACTTCGGCCACTACACGAAGCGGTGCCCCGGCGCCATCTTCTACGTCGGGAACGGCGCGGGCTGGCCCGCGCTGCACACGCCGGAGTATGACTTCAACGACCGCATCCTCGAGGCGGCGGTGGACGTGTTCCGCGAGGTCTACCGGGGCGCATAGCCGTCGGCGAAACGCCTTCGTCTTCAAGCCCCTGCGAAAGGACAAAGCAGCGCCCGGCCTTAGGCCAGGCGCTGCTTTGTCCGTGGGGATTGTGTGCCGCTTAAGGAGGCGACGCGAAGCATGCTACAGTTCTTGAAGGTATTGAAAGAAGTCTCGAATGGCCTTGCCGTTGGTCCAGGCGATGTTGACGGAATGGCTGAGCTGCAGCTCCCCGTCGGTGTGGATCAGGGTGTGGCAGACGAAGGCCCTGTCCGTAAATTCGAGGTCGAACTTGAAGCGGACGTTGAAGCTCTCGTCCATGGCCATGTACTTGCCCTCGTCGGACTCGTACAGCGCCAGCCCCTTGTTCAGCATGGTTCGTTCAAGGTACTCAACGATGACGCTCGAGATGTTTTTCATCCGGTACCTCCTTTATCGACGGCGCCGGCGGCCCTCCGAAACGGCTAGTCGCCGTGCTTTTCCATCGGAATGGCCGCCATACCGTGCTTCGTTCGATAGTCGTTCAGCGCGGCGTGAATGGCCTCCTCCGCCAGGACCGAACAGTGCATCTTGACGGGTGGAAGTCCGTCAAGCGCCTCGGCTACGGCCTGATTGGTCATATCCCAGGCTTCGTCGATGGTCTTGCCCTTGATGAGCTCGGTCGCCATGCTCGACGAGGCGATGGCCGACGCGCACCCGAACGTCTTGAACTTTACGTCCTCGATGACGTTCCGATCGTTCACCTTCAGGTAGATCTTCATGATGTCCCCGCACTTGGGGTTCCCCGCCTCACCCACTCCATCCGCGTCCTTGAGCTCGCCCACGTTGCGCGGGTTGGTGAAGTGGTCCATCACCTTCTGACTGTAATCCAGTGCCATGCTATCCCCTCCAAAAAGGGTGTTCTTATTGTACCTCATTCTCTCCGGGAACGAAAGAATCCCCGTAAACGAAAGACACTGAAACGGGGCAGATTTTCCTCTGGTGAAGCGCCCCCGCCTCGGTCTACAGCTCGCCGATTCCCTTGAGGTAGTCCTCCCACAGGGGGGACATCTCGCGGCGCCGGGCCACGATCTTCGGCAGCACGTCCAACACGTAGTCCACGTCCTCGTCCGTCGTTTCCCGGCCAAGCGTCAGGCGTAGGGAGCCGTGGGCCATCTCGTGGGACAGCCCCAGGGCCAGCAGCACGTGGGACGGGTCCAGGGACTCGGAGGAACAGGCACTGCCCGTGGAGGCGTAGATGCCCTTCGCGTCCAGGTCCAGCAGGAGCGTCTCGCCCTCGACGCCGATGAAGCTGAAGTTCGCGTTGTTGGGCAGGCGAAGTTCGCCCCGGGCACCGTTCAGCTTCGCGTGGGGGACCTTCGTCAGGATGCCGTCGATCAGGCGGTCCCGCAGGGCGGAGATGCGGGGCTTGTCCTCAGGAAGCCGGGACTTCATGAGGACAATGGCCGCCCCCAGCCCCACGATGCCCGCGATGTTCTCCGTGCTGGCGCGCCGTCCGTGCTCCTGAGCGCCGCCGTGAATGAAGTTCTCGAGGCGCAGGCCCTTCCTCAGGTAAAAGGCCCCCGTCCCCTTCGGGCCGTACATCTTGTGCGCGGACAGGGAGAGCATGTCGATGTTCAGCGCCCGGACGTCGATGTCCAGCTGGGCCGCCGCCTGTACGGCGTCCGTGTGGAACGGGATGCCGCGCTCGCGGCACAGCTCGCCGATCTCCCCGATGGGCTGGATGGTCCCCACCTCGTTGTTGGCGAACATTACGGAAACGAGGCCCGTCCGGTCCGTCAGGGCGGCCTTCAGGTCCGAAACGCGCACCCGCCCCTCGGAGTCCACGGGCAGGTAGGTGACCTTGAGGCCCTCCACCCTCTCCAGGTAGGCCGCCGTGTGGAGGATGGCGTGGTGTTCGATCTGGGTCGTGATCAGATGGTCCTTGCCCTGGGCGCGCATCCGCTCCATCGTGCCCTTCAACGCCCAGTTGTCCGCCTCGGTGCCGCTGGCGGTGAAATAGACCTCCGACGGGTCCGCGGAGAGCGCGGCCGCCACCTGTCCTCTGGCCTTTTCGATGGCCTCCCGGCTCCCCCTGGAGAGGGAGTAGACGGAGGACGGGTTGCCGTAGACTTCCGTGAAATAGGGCGTCATCGCCTTCAGGACCTGGGGGTCCGTGGGCGTCGTTGCCGCGTGATCCATGTAAACGCTTTTCATAGTACAGAACCTCCCTTCCGCAGGTCCCTTGGTACGTCCCGCGGTCAGTCCTGGTTTTTCGGTCGCTTCCCTCCCGTTGCAAAGGGCGGGAAAACTCCCATCCGACGCGCCTATGGGTGGGCCTCCTGGCGCTTCACCGCGCGCGCTACGGCGGCACGCCGCAGCGGGTCCACCGTCTTCCTTGCCCGGAGCGCCCTGTCCTTTTTGGCGAGGTCCTCCAGGGTCGTGCCGTCCAGGATGCCGTCGATGGAGATTCGTAGCCTGTTCCAGAGGTCGAAGGTCGAGCAGGTGGGGGCGTTCGCACAGCCCTTTTCGCTCTGGCAGGAGCCGAAGAGGATCTCCTCGCCCAGCGCGGCGATGACCTCCGATACCGTGATCTCCTTCGCCGGACGCGCAAGGAGATAGCCGCCCTGAGCCCCTCGCACGCTCTTCAGGATGTTGCTGCGGCGAAGCTTTGCGAAGAGCTGTTCGAGGTAGTTCACCGGAATGTTTTGACGCCGTGCGATATCGCTGACGGAAACCGGAGCGTCCTGCTGCTGAACGCAGAGGTCCGTCAGCGCTCTCAGTCCGTATCGGGTCGTGGTTGACAGCTTCATTGCGTCATCTCCCTTCTTCCGCAAAGCATAGCATATCGTATTAAGCCCATCAAGATTTGAAACGTCATGCGTTTGACGTATTCTGGCGCTTTTGCACGTCCGTTTTTTTGATGACGTGCTATAGTTATAACAACCGAGTAAAAACGCCTGAACCCTTGGAAGCGCTTTGTTAATAGGCTAAAGTGGTCTTTCTGGCCGCTGGGCCGCCGTTCAATCGACCCGATCAAATCGAGAGGAGATGCTTTTGCATGGCTGTGGACGAGAGGGTAACGTTGTCGCTGGACTTCCCCGACGGGCTTCCCGCGCGCCCGGAGTTCGACCCGCAGTACCGCCGCGCGCCGGACCGTGGGTACACCCTGAACGAGAAGGAAACGGTGCTGGCCCTGGCCAACGCGCTGCGCTACATCCCGGAGCGCTTCCATCGGGAGCTTGCGCCGGAGTTCCTGGAGGAGCTGCGCACGCGGGGTCGCATCTACGGCTACCGCTTCCGCCCCGAGGGCAAGCTGTGGGGCAAACCGATCGGCGAGTACCGGGGGCGCTCTGCGGAGGGGCGCGCCTTCCAGGTGATGATCGACAACAATCTGGACTTTGACGTGGCGCTCTACCCCTACGAGCTCGTCACCTACGGCGAGACGGGGCAGGTGTGTCAGAACTGGATGCAGTACCTCCTCATCAAAAGGTACCTGGAAAACCTGACCCAGGACCAGACGCTGGTGGTGGAGTCGGGGCACCCCCTGGGGCTCTTCCGGTCCAGGCCGGAGGCGCCGCGGGTCGTCGTGACCAACGCCCTGATGGTGGGGCTCTTCGACAATCAGGAGGAGTGGCACCGCGCCATGCAGCTCGGCGTGGCGAACTATGGCCAGATGACCGCGGGCGGCTGGATGTACATCGGCCCCCAGGGCATCGTACACGGCACGTTCAACACGGTGCTCAACGCCGGACGAAAGAAATTCGGCAACAAGCCGGACGTGCTGAAGGGACGACTCTTCGTCACGTCGGGCCTGGGTGGCATGAGCGGCGCGCAGCCCAAGGCCGCGGACATCGCGGGCTGCGTTTCCATCACGGCGGAGGTGGACGAGTCCCGCATCCGGACGCGCCACGATCAGGGCTGGGTGCAGGAGGTCTGCCGGACGCCGAAGGAGGCCTTCGACCGGGCTCAGGAGCAGATGAAGAAGGACGACGTCCACTCCATCGCCTTCCACGGCAACATAGTGGACCTGCTTCAGTACGCCGTGGACAAGGGCATCGGCATCGACCTGCTCTCCGATCAGACCAGCTGCCACGCGGCCTACGACGGAGGCTACTGCCCGGCGGGCATCACGTTCGAGGAGCGCACGCGCCTCCTGAAGGAGGACCCGGTGCGGTACCGCGCGCTGGTGGACGAGACCCTGAAGCGCCATTTCCATTTGATCAAGGCGTTGGTGGACCGCGGGACGTACTTCTTCGACTACGGCAACGCCTTCCTGCGCACGGTGTTCGACGCGGGCGTCACCGAGATCGCGAAGAACGGGAAGGACACCTACGACGGCTTCATCTTCCCAAGCTACGTGGAGGACATCATGGGCCCCATGCTGTTCGACTACGGCTACGGGCCCTTCCGTTGGTGCTGCCTGTCCCGTGACCCCGAGGACCTGCGGAGGACGGATCGGGCGGCCATGGACTGCATTGACCCGGACCGCCGTCAGCAGGACAAGGACAACTGGATCTGGATCCGGGACGCGGAGAAGAACGCTCTCGTGGTGGGGACCCAGTGCCGCATCCTGTATCAGGATGCGGAGGGGCGCGTGCGCATCGCGCTGAAGTTCAACGAGATGGTGCGCAACGGGGAGATCGGGCCGGTGATGCTGGGCCGTGACCACCACGACGTGTCGGGGACGGACTCGCCCTTCCGGGAGACGGCCAACATCAAGGACGGCAGCAACGTCATGGCGGATATGGCGGTGCAATGCTTCGCGGGCAACGCGGCGCGTGGCATGAGCCTCGTGGCGCTGCACAACGGCGGCGGTGTGGGCATCGGTCGGGCGATCAACGGCGGCTTCGGCCTGGTGCTGGACGGCTCCTTCCGCGTGGACGACGTCATCCGGAGCGCGATGAGCTGGGACGTCATGGGTGGCGTAGCGCGCCGGGCCTGGGCGCGGAACGAGGCGGCGCTCGAGACGTCGGCCGAGTTCAACAAAAAGCGCACGGGGGAGCACATCACCCTGCCGTACCTGGCGGACATGGACTACCTGACGGACCTCGTGACGAAGCACTAGAGGTCCGTCCGCCGGAACGCCTAAATTGAGGAGGGGTCGGGGTCTGCCCGACCCCTTTTGATATAATAGGCCCGAACGAGGCTGCGGCGCATGGTTTGTGTGGTGGATGCGGCGCAGGACAGGGACCGACGGCCTGGCCCCCTGAGAGGGGGAAAATGACGCGATGATTGTGGAGGGTTTTGGAGTGGAGGAATTGATGGGCGAGGGCCTGGTCCGCGAGGTGGTCTACCGCGGCGTGGGCTCTCCGGAGACGGTCGGGCGCGAGAGGATGCGCCGGATGGAGGAGCGTGCCGCCAAGAAGTTTGGCATCCCCAGCCTCCTCCTTATGGAGAACGCCGCCCTGGCGGTGGTGCGCGAGGTGGAGGACTACAGCGCGTTCGCCGTGGTCTGCGCGCCTGGGGGCAACGGAGGCGACGGCCTGGCCGTGGCTCGGCACCTGTGCCTCCTGGGGCGCGACGTCCGCGTCTACCTGGTCGGCAACCCCGATGGTGGGAGCGCCGACTTCAGGACGAATCTGGAGATCATGAGAAAGATGTCCCCGGAGTCGATCTACGCGCTGACGGAGGCGAGCTTCGAGGACTTCGAGTACGCCCTGAAGGGCTGCGAAACCTGCATTGACGCGATGTTCGGCATCGGCCTGAACCGTCCCGTGGAGGGCCTTCCCCGGCGCGCCATCGAGGCGATGAATCGGTACGCCCTCCACATCGTGTCCGTGGACGTCCCGTCGGGCGTTGACACCGACACGGGGGAGGTCCTGGGCGCGGCGGTGTGCGCGCACAAGACCGTCACCTTCCATCGGATGAAACCCTGCCTCGACCTGGCGCCGCAGTACGCCGGCGACGTCGTCGTGGCCTACGTGGGAATCCCCTGAGCCAGCCGTCCTTCCGGTCGGCCTGCGCGGGGCGTTTCAAACAGCTTTTCGGAGGTGTTGTGTTCTGTTGAGTCGTAAGGGTTTTGCGTTGTTCCTGTTCTGTCTGTCCTGCGCCGCCGTCCTGGCCGCGCGAGGGGCGAACGGAGCGCCTGAAAAGCCGAGAAAAAACGAGGGGGTGGAATCCGTGGAGAGCAGGACGAATGGAGAGAGCGGGGAGGAGCTGAGGCAGCGGATCGGGGACCTGGCCTGGAACGTCACCCAGAACGCCGCGACGGAGATGGCCTTCAGCGGGGAGTACGACCATTTCTTCGAGAAGGGCGTCTACGTGGACGTCGTGAGCGGGAAACCCCTGTTTTCCTCCAAGGACAAGTTCGACTCCGGGTGCGGTTGGCCCGCCTTTTCCAAGAGCATCGCGCCGGAGGCGGTGTCCCTGCGGGGTGACTCGTCCCACGGGATGACTCGCGTCGAGGTTCGGAGCGCGGGCGCCGACTCCCACCTCGGACACGTCTTCGAGGACGGTCCGGCGGAGCGGGGCGGAAAGAGGTTCTGCATCAACTCCGCGGCGCTTCGCTTCATCCCCTTTGACGAGATGGAGGCCGCGGGGCTGGGCCGTCTGAAGCGGGAGCTGTGGCCTGCGGACACGGCGGCGGCGGAGGCCGCGGCGCACGGGAAGGACGTCCGGGTCATCTACCTGGCGGGCGGCTGCTTCTGGGGGATGCAGAAGTTCCTGGACCAGTTCGACGGTGTGGTGGAGACGGAGGTGGGCTACGCCAACGGGAACGGCGTGGAGCCTACCTACCAGCAGGTCAGCAAGGCGAACACGGGGCACGCGGAGACGGTGAAGGTCCTCTACGACGAGGCGAAGCTCCCTCTGCGGCGCCTCCTGGAGCGCTACTTCATGGCGATCGACCCCTTCTCCAGGGACCGCCAGGGCGGGGACTACGGCCGGCAGTACCGGACGGGTATCTACTACACGGACCCCGCGCAGCAGGAGGCCATCCGCGAGGTCTGCGCCGCGGTGGAGGAGAAGGAGGGGAAGACGCTTGCGGTGGAGGTGCTCTCCATCGACAACTTCTCGCGGGCGGAGGAATTCCATCAGAAGTACCTGGACAAGAACCCGGGTGGCTACTGCCACATACCGGAGCGCCTGCTGAAACTGAAGTAAGGCGGATTGAGAAGGGGGGCGGGCGCTTCAGCGCCCGCCCCCCTTAAGCGTTTACACCCTCTCCTTCAGCCACTTCGCGATCTCCTGCAGCCGGGCCAGGCGCGGCTGGGGCCGGCCTGAGCGGGATAGTTCGTGGTTCTCGCCCTTGAAGACGCACATGCGGGACTCCACGCCCCCGCGCTTCAGTGCCGTGAAGAGCTGCAACCCCTGCCCCAAGTCACAGCGGTGATCCTCGTCGGAGTGGATGACGAGCGTCGGCGTCCTCATCCGGTCGGCGTACTTCAGGGGCGAACGGTCCCACAGGGTCTCCACGCTGTCCCCAACGTCCGCTCCGTGCTGGTCCGGGTCGAAGTAGTAGCCGATGTCGGTCATGCCGGTCATGGAGACCCAGTTGCAGATGCTGCGCTGGGTCACTGCGGCGCGGAAGCGGTTGGTGTGCCCGATGATCCAGTTGGTCATGAAGCCTCCGTAACTGCCGCCCGTCACGCCCAGGCGGTCGCCGTCCACGAAGGGCAGGGTTTGAACGGCCCAGTCCACGAAGGCCATCAGGTCCTCGTAGTCAACGGTCCCATACTTGCCCCGGATGTCGTCAAAGCCGCCACCCTTGCCGTCGCTGCCCCGCGGGTTGCAGAAGAGGACGGCGAACCCCTCCGCCGCCCAGCACTGCATCTCGTGGACGAACACGTCGCTGAAGGTCGCCTTGGGGCCGCCGTGTATGTGCAGGATGGCGGGGTACTTCTTCCCCACCTCGAAGCCGATGGGGCGCATGTACCAGCAGTCTAGCCCATCGGGCGTCCCGTTCTCCAGCCGGATGTACTCCGGGACGCTCAGGTCCGTCCCCTCGAGGGCCGCCGTGTTCAGGTCCGTCAGGCGCCGCTCCGCGCCGTCCTCGATCAGGTAGAGCTCCTGCAGGGACAAGCCCTCCAGGCCCACGACGACCGCGCGGCCGCCCTTCACGTCGAAGTCGTCCACGCTGCGGAGCATCCGCGTAACCTGCACGACCGCGCCCTGCGCGTCCACGGTCGAGAGTCGGGAGCGCCAGCCCTCGGTGGAAACGAACCACGCCTTGTCCCCGTCCACGACGAAGCTCTCCCCGATGGGGCCGATGCCGTACCGGCAGTCGCAGATGATGGAGTTGTGCAGGCTGCGGTCCCATTCCGGGGTCAGGCAGCGGGGGGCGGCGCCCTCCTGCGCCATGAAGAACCGCTTGTTCTCGTTGAGGCCGTGGCGCTTCATGTCCGTGCCCGCCAGCAGGACCTCCCCCTCGAAGAACGCGGCGCAGCCCCACGTGTACTGCCCCTGCGGCAGGCGCTCCTTCAGGGTCTTCGAGCTCAGGTCGATCTCCCAGACCCCCGTGGTCAGCGGCATGACGTCCTCGTACTCCGCACCGGTGAGGAGTACGCGCGTTCCGTCCGGCGACAGGCGCACCTGCCGGACGTCCATCGTCTCCGGGGTCAGGTCCTCCAGCGCAGAGCCCTCCAGGGTGAGGAGCGAGAGGCGGGACCTCTGCTGGGCCGTGAAGCCCTTGCCGTTGGAGTTGAAGGGGATCTGCTGAAAGACCATGTAGTCCGCGTCCTCGAAGCGCTCGCCCTTGCGGGGGTCCGTGGTCTTCAGGAGGAGCCTGCCGTCCCCCAGGTCCCACAGGGCCGTGACCGTGCGCGGCAGGGCGGCCAGGAAGCGGGCCTCGCCTCCGGCGACGTTCATGCGGTAGAGGCGGGAGTCCTTGGGCGCGTCCGGGGCAGGTTCGGGCTCTCCGGGCTGAGGGCTGCGGCCGCTGACGAAGATCAGGTCCCGCCCGTCTCGCGACCAGCAGAAGGCCCGCTCCATCCCGGAGAAGGTCAGCTGGGAGGTGTGGGCGGACGTCAGGTCGCAGAGCCAGAGGCAGGAGAGGTAGCGGTTGCCCTCAAGGTCCCCCTGGTGTACGGCGAAAGCCGCCTTGGCCCCGTTCGGCGAGATGCGCGGCGAGGAGATGAAGCGGTACTTCATGAGGTCGTGAAACTGAACGCGATTGAGCTCGTTTTTCTCCATAGTGTCGTCTCCCTCATCGTGCGCCCGGTCCTGCGGACGCTTTCTTTTTATCCTGCATCCCTACATCAAAAAGACGGCCCGCATCGCCTCGTTCGCCGTCCGTCATCCCCCGGCGGGACGCTCGTGATTATTATACCGTTTCGGAGGGGCCGGATGCGGAGGGACCAGGCGCTCATTCGGCGCGTCGCGTCGGAGTTTCAAGCCGCGACCCTGCGGCGTGTGCCCTATGGACCGGATCAACGGGAAAGCATCCGTCCGATCCCTTGAACCAGGGCGTTGAAGCTGGTCGAACGATTGCTTCCGTCCACTCTTAGGCAGGGAGCTATCCTCTCCGAGCCACTCAGTTTCTGATAGCTTTGTTTCGTCAGCATCCTGAGCTCCTGACATGCGTTGGACAGAGCATCCGGCGTCCTGTATTTTTTTTGTTCCTGGCGGTGTGTCAGGCCGGACAGGCCAAGCCCTTCTTCGACGGCGCGCAGGTCGCCAAGGTAGAAGCTCTCAAGCTCGTGACAGGCTATCCTGATGAGGGTGCGATCCTCCTTCCCCGTCTTCCTGACGAGTTCTTGCAGGTTTTGTTTGACGGCGAGGCAATCTCCCGCATCCTGATCCCTCAGGACGAGGAACCACGAGTCGGGCTTTCTCCACAGCCGAATTCTCCTCACCAGCTGCTTTTCCAAATCCTGTTTGCCCTCGAAGGGGATGTAAACGGCCTCGCAGTCCTCCGGGATGAGGTGCGGTAGAATGCCCCGAAGCATCGCTTCTGCCGAGCGCTCCTCCAAGAGGCAGACCAGAGTGCTCATCGGGGATCCGCCTTGCCGAAGAGCCCCTGTTTCCAGAGGTATCCCATCTGGTCCCCATCCTTCATATAGTCCACGATCTGGGGGTCGTCGCTGGCGCGTCGGATGTCGGTGAACCCGGCCTCGTTCTTCTCCAGCCAGAAGACCTCGTCCACCTCGATGGCATTCAGGAAGTCCGGGGAATGCGTGGACACGAATACCTGCCCTCCCCTCAGGGCGTATTCGCGAAACTCCTCCGCAAGTGCGGGCAGGAGTTTGGGGTAAAGCTGATTCTCCGGCTCCTCGACGCATAAAAAGGGATGCGGCTGGGGATCGTGCAGCAGGACGAGGTAGGCAAACATCTTGATGGTCCCATCGGAGACGAACTTATCGATAAAGGGGTCCTCGAAGGTGTCGTTCCTGAACTTCAGCAGCAGCCTTCCGTCGAGCGTGTCCTCGGTCTCGATGTCGCACACGCCCGGGACCCGCTCCCGCATCTTACGGAGGATGCGTTGAAAGACCTCCGGGTGGGAATCATGAAGGTTTTTTGCGACCTGTTGGAGGTTGTCTCCCGTGACCGAGAGGTGATCGGCATCTCCAACCGCCTCCTTGACGCCTCGAGCCATACTGACGTGAAAATCTGAAACGTGCCAGTTTTCTATCAGCTGACGCAGTTCATTGGCTGCCTTGAACTTTTGGAACTGTCCCAACCCCTTGATGGCGAGGACATCCCGCTGTCCCAGGTCCTGCCTCTCCTTCGTCAGCTCCTCGTCCGTCTTGTCGAAATCCTCCTCGTTCGTGACCGCTTCCCCGACGCCGCTGGAGAAGTCCAGGAAGTGGAAGGGCGACCCATGAGCCCCCCTTTTGTAGCGCAGAATCTCGCGCACGATGCACGGCGACTTCCCCTCAAGCCCGATCTCCAGGCTGTACGTCACCAGGCGCTCCCTTCCCGTGATCGGCATACGATACTGCATCTCGATGGAAAGGTTCTCCCCGTCGGCTCCACGTGAAACCACCTCATGAAATCCGCCCCGGGTCCGGAGGGCTCGGGTAACGTTGAACGTCAGGCAATCCCGGAGGAAGCCGAACACGTCAAAAAGGGTGCTCTTTCCGGAGCCATTTGCCCCAACCACTACGCAAAACCGCGGGACGTTTGACATCTCCGCGTTCTTGTAGGTCTTGAAGTTTCGCAGGCAAATCTTCTCGATCTTGATCATCGTATTCCCCCAGTGTCCTTCGTTCGGGACCTTGAAGCTCCAGCGTTGACCCGTTGACGAAGGAAGGTGTCCTTTCCGTTTAGTCGAGTATACTACGAAGTGACCGGCGGCGCTGGCCCGCAGGCTTGACTCTCCCCGACGGGGGTGCCTGCGATGATTCTTGCCGGAGGGCGGGGGCGGAAACGCGAAGGGAGGAAAAGCTTGATGAGCGTCCTGCTGGGGGTGCTGGTCCCCGGCGGGACGCTCGTGATTATTATACCGTTTCGACGGGAATAGGATGTGGACGGAGCAGACGCTCATTCGGCGCGTCGCGTCGGAGTTTCAGGCCGCGATCCCGCGGCACAGGCGACGTCGGGCTGCCGTCTGTGTCGCAGGGTCGCCTCTCTCAAAGGGTGAACTCCCGCTGAAACGCCGGATCGGTCTCCGGAAAGTCCAGGCGGTTGTGGGTCCCGCGGCTCTCCTTGCGGTTCAGCGCCGCTTCGGTGATCATCAGGATGGCCAGCGCGGACTGGCGCGTCAGGTCGTCCCGTGCCGTCGCCGGCTCGTCCAGGATGGCCTTCACGGCGGAGCGGGCCGCCTCCAGGTCGGGGCCGTTCCGGTAGATTCCCAGGGCGTGGGCGGCGATGCCTCGCAGCTTCGGCAGGACCTTCCCGCGCAGGGTTGCGTCCTGAGTGCATCGCACAGGGTGAGGGGAGATCGCGCGGTCCAGGCCGCCGTCTTTTGCGATGCCCTCCGCGCAGAGGAGCCCCGAGAGCACGGCCTGGCTCGCGGCGTTTCCGGCGCAGCGGCAGGCGCCGTGCAGCCCGCCGCAGGCCTCGCCCACGGCGTAGAGCCCCTGGACGTCGGAGCGATAGTCGGCGTCGACCCGAATGCCTCCGGAGAAGCTGTGGGCCATGGGCCCTACCTCCAACAACTGTCGGTTGGGGTCGCAGCCGTTCTTCATGAGGCGGTCGTAGAACCAGGGATAGGATTGCAAAACCGCGCGGTCGATGTGGCGCAGGTCCAGAAAGACGCCGCCCCTGGGACTGCCCTTGCCGCTTTGGACCTGCTTCCAGGCCTCGCGGTTGATGAGGGACTTGGGCGCGCCGCCCTCTCCCTGGGGCCGGACGGACAGAAGGAAGCGCTCGCCCCGGGAGTTCAGAAGGTGCCCGCCCTCCCCCAGCATGGCGGTGGGGGCCGGCTCGCCCACCGTGCCCGGCGGGTCCATCATGACCATGGGCTCAAACTCCAGAAACTCCATGTCGATCATCGCGGCTCCGGCCTCTTTGGCCATTCCCAGGGTGTTGCCCTGGACGTCGCCCGGATAGGTGGTGGGGCCAAGAAGGCCGCCCACGCCGCCCCAGGCTGCGACCGTCGCCGGGGCATAGACGTTGTGTGGTTCGCCGTCCTGCAGGACCGTGAACCCCTCGATGCGCCCGTCCCGCGTCAGGAGACCCGTCACCGGACACCTGCGATGGACCTCGATGCCCGCCGCCTCGAGGCGCGGCAGCATGGCTTCCAGGATCTCGGCCCCGATGAGCCGGGTGGTCTGGCAGAGGGAGCGGGGGTGCGTGTGACCGGAGACGTGGCGGCGCTTGAGCGTCCCGTCCTCGTTGCGGGCGAAGGTCACGCCCCAGCGGCACAGGAGCTCGTAGCCGTCCGCCGTCCGGCTCGTCATCCGACGTACCGTTTCCCGATCGGCGATGTCGTAACCCGCGTGCAGCATGTCCGTGCAGTACAGCTCCGGGGTGTCGCCGTAGGGGTTGTCCGGCAGGACGAAGTTGATGGCCGCGATGAAGGGCGTCCCGCCGAAGCCGTTTGCGTAGAGGGCGATGTCGCGCACGCCCAGCTCGTGGAGGCGGGCTGCTGTGGCGAGGGCGGCCAGTCCGCTGCCCGCGATGGCCACGCTGTGCCGGCTCATTCGGAAGTCCCCCCTTCCGTGAGGGCGCGCTTCCGCTTCAGGGAGTTGACGGCCAGGACCGCGATGCCCAAAACGGCGCCCACGACGGAGCTGACGTACTCCGGGGCGATCAGGCACAGGGTTGCCACGAACAGCAGCGCGCGCTCGATGACGTTCAGCTCGCCCTTGAAGTAACCGGCCACGACGACGGCCAGGAAGAAGGTTCCGGCTCCCAACTGAAGCGTCGAGACGGCGATCTCCGCCACGGAGCCCTGAAGCAGGATGGCGGGGTTGTACACGAACACGAAGGGGACCATGAAGCCGACCATCGCGAAGGTGAAGCCCTTCATGCCCGTCTTCATGGCGTTGGCCTCTGCGATGCCCGCTGCGGTGTAAGACGCCACGCAGACGGGCGGGGTGATCTGAGCCATGATGCCGTAGTAGAACACGAACATGTTGGCGCAGAGCCTGGCGACGGGGCCGCTCATGCCGCTGGCCAGCAGGATGGGCTGGATGCAGGGCACGAACAGGATGGCGCCCACCAGGTAGGCGGCTACGGTGGGCAGCGCCATGCCCAGGATCATGCAGCCGATCATGGCGATGCTCAGGGCGAGGAACAGGTTGCTGGTCCCCAGGGCGCTGATCAGGTTGGAGAGGTTGGTGGCCAGGGAGGTCTGCCCCGTGACGACGTTGATGATGATCCCGCACGCCGCCGTTGGGATGGCGATGCTGGCGGCCTGACGCGCGCCGTCCATGCAGCAGGCGGCGAGACCTCTGAGGTTGATGCAGTCGTCCCGGTTGAAGAAGCGGTTGAGGACGTTGCAGACGATGCAGGCGAAGATGCCGACCATGCCGGACCGCATCAGCGAGGCGCCGCGGATGATCCAGACCACCAGCAGGATGGCCGGGATCAGCAGGTAGAGGCGGGGCAGGATGGCCCGCTTTATCTGGATGGTCGCGTCCACGTTGGCGTTGAGGTGGGAGGTGCGCCTGGCGGCGAGGCGGTCCACCAGGACGAACACCGCGAAGTAGTAGGCCAGCGCGGGGATGATAGCCGACGCCGCGACGCTCATGTAGTTGATCCCCAGCATCTCGGCCATGATGAAGGCGCCGACGCCCATGATGGGCGGCATGATCTGCCCGCCGGTGGAGGCCACGGCCTCGACGGCTCCGGCCTCCTCCGGGGCGTAGCCGATCTTCTTCATCATGGGGATGGTCATGACCCCCGTGGTGGCGACGTTGGCCACGGCGGAGCCGGAGATCATGCCCATGAGGCCTGAGGAGAGCACCGCGGCCTTGGCCGGACCCCCTGCGGATTTGTTGGACACGTTCATCCCCATGTCGATCAGGAGCTGGCCGCCGCCGATGGTGGAGAAGAACGCTCCGAACACGATGAAGTAGAACAACGTGCTGGCGCTCGTGTAGAGGGGCGTGCCGAACACGCCGCTCTCCGTCATGGTCATGCCCGCGGTGAACTGGTTCAGGAACTTGAGAAAGCTCTTCGGCTTCGTGTAGAGGATGCCGGGCAGGTGGGGGGACGTCCAGGCGTAGAGGATGAAGACGGCGATGAAGGCGGCCAGAGTCATCCCAAGCGTCCTGTACACCGCCACGAGGAGCAGCCCCACGGTGACGATCATGCAGGCGTAGTCGATGCCGTAGACGGGGGAGATGCTGACCACGTAGTCGGTCAGGCGGGCGTTCTGGGTCAGGACGTACCACAGGAGGTAGGCGATCCCCGCGAAGGCCGGGAGGTCCAGCCAGTTGGTCCATGCGTAGCGGTTGAGCTCCGTCGGGTCCGGCGCGTGGCCCTGGGATTCCGCGGCCTTCCGCACCTTTTTGCGATGGTTGTGGTCCGCGGGGAAGTAGATGAAGACCAACGTCAGGGCAAACACCAGGTGCAGCGGGCTCTGCAGCATGGGGGGAAACTGTTTCACGAGGGCGATGTAGAGCTGGAACGCGAAGAACGCCGTGGTGACGACGACGGCGGCAACGGTCCGCGGGGCGATCTTCTTCTCGGTATTCAAGTCGCTCACTTCCTTACTTGTAAGGATTTTAATAATGGGGAGCCGGGGCGATCCCGGCTCCCCGCACTGCGCCGGCATGGGGCGCAGGGTCAGTTCATGTACTTACCGCCGTTGACGTTGATGGATTCGCCAACGATGAACGTGGACATGTCCGACGCCAGAAAGACGGTCGCGTTCGCGACGTCCGCCCCACAGCCCAGCCGTCGGACGGGGATGGACTTCAGGACCTCCTCACGGTACTCCGGGGCCCACTGCCTCGTCATGTCCGTCTCGATGGGACCGGGGCAGATCGCGTTGACGCGGATTCCGAAGGGAGCCAGGTCCCACGCCAGCTTCTGCGTCAGGGAGTTGATTCCGGCCTTGGAGACGCCATAGGGAAGGGCGGCGTTCGGGTGTGCCGTCTTTCCGGCGGAGGAGGACAGGTTGATGATGCAGCCGCTGCGCTGCCTCAGCATGTGAGGCACCACGCACTTGCACGTGCAGAAGGCGCCCGTCAGGTTCGTTCGCAGCACGCGCTCCCACTCCTCAAGGGATAGGTCCGCGAAGGGGGTTCGGCTGTTGACGCCCGCGTTGTTCACCAGGACGTCGATCCGGCCGAAGGCGTCCAGGCAGGCCGCCGTCAGGCGCTCCGCAGTGGAGTAGTCGCCGATGTCGCCTGCCGCGCACTCACAGCGAACACCCGTTGCGCGGATGCGGTCCCGCAGGTCGGATTGTTCTCGCGTGCCGTGGATCACCACGTCGGCGCCGTTCTCCGCGAAGGCGAGGGCGATGTCCCTGCCGATGCCGCGGGACGAGCCCGTGACGATCGCGGCCTTCCCCTTCAGGAGGCTTTGCATGGCGCCGGGGCTATTCGTCCACCTGGACGCCGATCTCCTTGTAGTATCGGATCGCGCCGGGGTGCAGGGGGGCGCCGTTGAGCTCTTTTTTGGCGGCGGTCTTGAGGTCGAACCAGCCCAGAGAGGCGACGAACTTGGCCATCTCGTCCTTGTTCTCGCAGATGGCCTTGGTCAGCGCGTAGGCGAGCTCCTCGTCCATCGCCGCGGGGACCAGGACGTTCTGCTGTGACCCCATGGTCTTGATGTCCCTGTCCTGCTTGTTCCAGGTGCCGGCCGGCATGACGATGGGGGCGTAGCCCATCTTCTGCATGTTGGCGAGCGTCGCGTCGGAGAGCTGGACGAAGAACATGTCGTGGGTGAGGGCGATCTCGGTGGTGGTGGCCTGTCCTGCGTCGATGTGGTCGATGGTCATCTCGTACAGGTCGTCCTGAAGGCCGCTCTTGATGGCGTCGGTGCCGGTCTTTTCCCATTTGGCAAAGGAGTTGAACTCCTCGACGGAGATGCCGCAGGCCTCGATGACGCGCTCAGCCGTCAGCTCCCCAAGGGACCCGTTCTTCTTCGTGACGATCTTGACGGGGTGCTTTTTCGCGATGAGCTCCTCCAGGGTCGTGATGCCCGTCTCGTCCACGAACTTCTTCGTGAACATGACGTTCGTGAAGGTGTGCCCAAGGCCCCCGCCGATGCTGCGGACGTCCTTGCAGCCGCCGAACTGATACTGATCGGGCGTGCGCTCGTAGCTCCAGAGGGAGGGGCCGGCGTTGGAGACGATCAGGTCGCAGTCCTCGTTCTGGATCAGCATGGGGGCGCCCACGCCGCCGGGGGAGTTGGTGGTGAGGTCGATGGTCGAGCCCTGGGGCAGGCCCTTCACCAGCACCGACTGGATGGCGGCCGCCACCGAGTAGGCTCCGGTCCCCACCTCCTGGGCCGCAAAGGTCAGGTTGACGGGCTGCGTCAACTCGGCCGACGCAGCGGCGGCAAACGCGAGGATCAACGACAACGCAAGGATCTTCTTCATGGTTCTTCCTCCTTCAAAAAGTAAGACGTTTTTTGCTGCACGCCGCCTCAGTCGGCGGCGAAAATCCGGACCAAACCTTCAGGCCTCCTGCGGGGGTTACAGGAAGGGTGGTTCCATCCCCTCAGGACAAAGGGCCTGAGTGAGTACGAATTTCATGCCAGGTCCCTCGATTCCGTGTGATCGGGCTGCGCCGCAGGGGCGCTGCCTCTGTGTCTCACCGCTTCCCCCGGTGCTCCGCCAGCCGGATGCCGTAGTCCATCGCGTTGACCAGGCTCAGGGCGTTGGCGCCGCCGCTGCCGGCGTGGCCGTACCCCGTGCCGTGGTCCACGCTGGCGCGGATGATCGGCAGGCCGAGCGTCACGTTGACCCCCGCCACAGCCTCCCAGCGCTTTTCGGCCTTGTTGTAGACGAACCCCTTCACCTTCAGGGGGATGTGCCCCTGGTCGTGGTACATGGCCACCACGATGTCGTACCAGCCTCCGATGGCCTTGCTGAAGATCGTGTCGGGCGGCGTGGGCTTGCGGTCGGGGACGTTGATCCCCTGAGCCAGCGCCGTGTCGATGGCCGGCTGAATCTCCTGAATGTCCTCCGTGCCGAACATGCCGTTCTCGCCGCAGTGGGGGTTCAGGCCCGCCACGCCGACCTTCGGGTCCCGGATGCCCAGGGCCAGACAGGCGTCGTTTGCAATTCGGATGCAGTCCAGCACCCGGTCCTTCTTCACCCGGTCACAGGCCTCACGGAGGGAAACGTGGGTGGAAACGTGGACGACGCGCAGGTTCTCGTGGGCCAGCATCATGGTGTACTTCTGCGTGTGCGTGTAGTCGGCGTAGATCTCCGTGTGCCCCGAATAGTGATGCCCCGCCAGGTTGATGGCCTCCTTGCTGAGGGCGTTCGTGATCGTGGCGTCCACCGTGCCCGCCATGGCCATCTGAATGACCCTCACCACGTACTGAAACGCGGCCTCGCCGCCCAGCTTCGTGACCCCCAGCCCAAAGGGTTTCGGGGCCGCCGGGTCGCCGGGGATGTCGGAGGCTTTCACGAGGCCCAGGTCGAGGACGTCAATGACGCCGGGGGTGAAGGCGGCCTCGCTAACGGCCTTGATGGGGTGGACCTCCAGGTCCGCTCCGGAGAGCGTCCGGGCCGCCGCCGCGGCGTACCGGATGCTGGATGCGTCGCCCACCACGAGGGGGCGGCAGCGATCGTAGACCGCCGCGTCGGCCAGGGCCTTGACGGTGATCTCCGGCCCGTTGCCGAAGGGGTCCCCCATGGTGATGCCGAGGATGGGTTTGTCCATGGAACATGCCTCCTTAAAAAGACAGTGCGGGGCCTAATGGAGCCCGTTCTCCCTGCAGCGCTCCAAGGCCTCCTTCAGCGCCTTCATGCCTTCGTCGGACAGGCGGCAGAAGGGCCTGCGGCAGGACCCGACGGGATAGCCCAGAAGCCCCGTGGCGATCTTGATGATCGTGTTGGGGTTGCCGTACTTGAAGCAGTTTCGGAAGGTTCGGATGCTGTCCTGGACCCTCATGGCCCGTTTGAGGTCCCCGGCGGCGAAGGCCTCGTAGATCTCCGCCATGGTGTGAGGGAAGACGTTGGCGCAGCCCGCGATGCCGCCCCTGCCTCCGAAGACCAGGCCGGGAAGGATCAGGGCGTCGTTGCCGGAGAGGACGCTGAAGTCCTTGTCCAGGCCGCTCGTCAGTTCGATGTACTGCTTGAGGTTGTCGAAGTTCCCGCTCGAATCCTTGGCCCCTGCGATGTTGCGGGCGTCCCTGGCCAGGCGCGCCACCGTGGCGGGCGCCAGGGCGTTGCCCGTGCGGGGTGGGATGTTGTAGAGCACGATGGGCAGGTCCACGGCCTCGGCCACCGCTATGTAGTGGTCGTAGAGCTCGTCCTGGGAGGCCGCGGCGTAGAAGGGGGCCACGATGGAGAGGGCGTCGGCGCCCAACTCCTGAGCCCGACGGCTCAGCCGGACGGTGTCCGCCGTGGTGATGCAGCCCGTCCCGGCGTAGACGGGAACCCGCCCCCGCACCTCGTCGACCACAGCCGTCAGCACGCGCTCCTTCTCCGCGTCGCTCAGGGCGTAGCCCTCTCCGTTGGTTCCAAAGGCGAAGATGCCGTGGATGCCCGCGTCGATCATGCGGCGGACCTGGCTGCGAAGCTCCCCCTCGTTGACGCTCTCGTCCTCGTTCATGGGGGTCAGGATGGGGACGATGATGCCCCTCATGTCGATCTTCTTCAAGGTCGTTCTCCTCCTCTGTCCTGCCTGTTCGGCTCGTAAAATGCTACAGGATCTCCTGATAGATCCGGCGGGCGTCCTCCTCCGTGACGGGGCGGCGGTTGTTCACCAGGAGGCGCGTGACCTGCATTCCGGACTGTACCAGCGATTCCAGGTCTTCTTTGGGCACGTTGAACTCCTTCAGGCTGGTGGGGATGTCGAGGTGCCTCACGATCTCCTCGATGCGGGCGATGACGGCTGCGCTCTTGGCCTCCGTCGAGGAGGCGTCGCCGTGGATGCAGCGGTCGTAGGCGTGGGCCAGCAGCTCCCGACAGGCGGGCTCGTTGAAGCGCATCACGGGCGCCAGCAGGATGGCGTTGGAGACGCCGTGGGCGATGTGATACCTGCCTCCGAGGGGGTAGCTCAGCGCATGGACCGCCGTGGTGCCGGAGGCCGTGATGGCGATGCCGCCGTAGAAGCTCGCGATCTGCATCATGCGCTTGGCCTCCATGGCCTCCGGGTCGTCGCAGGCCCGCTCGATGTTGTTCAGGGTCATGTCGAGGGCCTGAAGGGCAAAGAGGTCGCTGAAGGGGTTGGCCTTGTTGCTGGTGTAGCACTCGATGGCGTGGGCCAGGGCGTCCAGCCCCGTGGCCGCCGCGATCTTGCGGGGGAGCTTCTTGATCATCACGGCGTCCAGGACGACGTAGTCCGCGATCATGTGCGCGTTGACGATGCCCACCTTCAGCTCCTTTTCGGGGACGGCCACGATGGCGTTGGGCGTGGCCTCGGCCCCCGTCCCCGCCGTGGTGGGGATCATGAGGGTCTTGACGTGCTTGCGGGCGCGCCCGGGGTCCTCCAGAAGCTCCTTGATCCCGTACTCGTTGGTCATCAGGACGCTCGACAGCTTCGCCGTGTCCATGACGCTGCCGCCGCCCACGGCCATGATGAAGTCCGCTCCGCTCTCGCGGCACTGGTCCACCAGCTTCTGGGCCTGAGCGTAGGAGGGCTCGGCCGGTAGGTCGTCCAGTACGGTGAACTCGACGCCCGTCCTGCGAACCTCCGCCATGGGGGGCTCCAGGAGCCCCGCACCCTCGATCCCCTTGTCGGTGAAGACGGCCAGCTTCTTCACGCCGTTTTCGGACAGGACGTTCCCCACGTTCGTCAGCGCGTCCTCGCCACTGTAGACCGCGCGCGGCATCTTCAGATCGTACTTCGTCAGCATCAGGCTTTCTCCTCTCTCCCGGCGCCAATCCGGTCGGCCAGGCAGCACAAAAGGTCCGGCTTGCCAAACCCTCCGGACTTGGCAAGGATGTAGCAGGCCCTTCCCCCGTAGACGAAACTCGTCAGGACGACGCCCGGAGCCATCTCGCAAACGGGCGTCAACTCGTGTGTCCCCACGGCCTGCATCAAGGCCAGCAGCGTGTCCCCGCCGACGCACAGCAGCGTGGCCTCCAGCCCGCGGTCCAGAAGCCCCCTGGTCAGCTCAGCCAGCGCTTTGGATACCCGCACCCGGGTCTGGGCCAGGCTCAGTCCCATGGCTGCGGCCCGCTCCTGCGTCTCCGCGCTGCCCTCCGGGTCGTTCGTGTCCAAGATCACCCGGCCGCACCGACGGACCCTCGCCAGGCAGTCCTCGATCAGGGCGTAGCCCTCATCTCCCGACGGCCAGGCCTCGTCGAGCTTCTGCCGCACGCTGAGATGGACGTGCTGGAAGCCGCATCCCTCGGCGGCGGCCGTCTGGCGCCGCGTCACGGGGTTGACGCTGCCGCAGGCCATGAGGAGTGCCGGGGGCAGGGAGGGGACCGCGGCGGGGCGCGCGGCCGGCATCAGGAGGTCTGCCAGGACCGAGGCGAATCCGGCGCAGCCCGCCGACAGGCGCAGGCCCTCCGGGCCGAGGGCGCGTGCGGTGAGCTTCAGGTCCTCGTCCGTCGCGGCGTCGTGGATCTGGATGCCCTGGCCCGTCCCCGGCTCCCCCGGCCTGCGGACGAAGACCGCCTTTGACGTCTGCTGGGCGATGACGTCACCGATCCGGGAAAAGCGCACGGGCTCGAAGGGGTCCCGACCGAAGACGCTCTGGTCCAGGGGCAGGCCGTCCACGTACTGGACGCCGTCCCGCGTGATCCGGCCCATGGAGGGGAAGGCGGGGACGAAGGGCAGGCTCTGAACGCCCGCTGCGTCCATGGCGGCCGCCAACTCGCTGCCGACGTTCCCTCGAAGCCCGGAGTCCGTCTTCTTGTAGATGTAGGGGACGCCCGCGCGAAGTGCCGCCGACACGGCGCGATGGACCGCCGCGTAGGCGGCCTCCGGAGCGAGGTGCCGCGTCTCGGCGTCCAGCACCAGCACCTGCGCTTCGTCTCGGCTGAAATCCCGGTCGAGGCCCGTCACGACCCGCGTGGAGGCCCCATGGGCCGCGAACTGCACGCCCGTGTCCAGCGCTCCCGTAAAGTCATCGGCTACGATCAAAAGGGATACCATCGTCCACGCCCCTCAAGTCCGATTTCGTCGTTCGACCTAGACTGTTAAATAGTGAAACAAAGTCAACGTCTGCTGGTCCGATTCGCCATAATCGCTATAATATCTTTGTGGAATCTCCTCGAATGACCTCATTATACAAGGTGATTTTGGATTTGCAAGAATTTTAAGCGGATGATTTTGTTTCGTTTTGAAACAAACCCCGAAGTTGAGGGAAGGAAGGGGAATGAGGATGGAGCGGCGGATCAGGCTTTTGGGCGTTGCTCCCTACGAGGGCATGGAGGCCTTGATGCAGAGGCTGGCGGGGGAGTACCCGCAGGTTGAGCTGACGTCGTTCGTGGGGGACATGGAGCAGGGGTTGGAGGCGGTGCGGAGCAGCTTTCACGGGAACTATGACGCCCTCATCTCAAGGGGCGGCACGGCGCGGATGCTGCAGGAACACCTGACGCTTCCGGTCATCGAGATCGAGGTGTCCGCCTACGACGTCCTCTGCGCCCTGAAGCTGTCGGACGACGTGGCGGCCCCAACGGCCATGGTGGCCTTCGCCAATATCACGAACAGCGCGCGACAGCTCTGCGAGCTCATGGGCCGTCCGATCGAGATCGTGACCATCGACTCCCCGGAGGAGGTGGAGCCCACCCTGCTTCGCCTGCGGGAGAGGCGTTTCGAGGTCGTCCTGTGCGACGCGATCTCCCACGCCGCGGCCAGGCGGTTGGGGATGAACTCCTTCCTCATCGCATCGGGCGCCGACAGCGTCCGGCGGGCCTTTGAGCAGGCGGTCCGGCTCTACGACAGCCAGGCGCAGCTGTGGGCGGAGAACCGTTTTTTCAAGGAGGTCATTCAGGGGCAGGTGGGGCAGACGGTCGTCTTCGACGACCGGGGACGGCTATTTCTCTCCTCCATCGAGAACCCTTCCCCTCGGCTGCTGGCGCTGCTGAGGGGAGAGCTTGAGAGGGCCGGCGCGGCTCAGGAGCGTCGAATTCTGCGCAACATGGACGGGATGCTCTACTCCATCCGCAGCCGGCGCGTCGAGGCCGGGGGGCTCGCCTGCACGGCATTCTTCTTCACGGCCCACCGGTCGCCCCTGTCGCCCCGCCAGATGGGCATCCGCTTCCTGACGCGGGAGGAGGCGGGGCGCATCTACGACGGCAGCCTGCTGAGCCTTGACGACGGCATCGCGGACTATCGGCAGGACCTGGACCGCATCAATCGGAGCGAAGCCCCCGTCATGATTACGGGAGAGGACGGCACGGGCAAGGAGCCCATGGCCTGCGCGCTCTACGTGCAGGGTGCCCTGAGCCGAAACCCCTTTGTTGCCGTCAACTGCAGCCTACTGACGGAGAGGAGTTGGAGTTTTTTGACGGAGCGCCACTCCTCACCCCTCTACGGGGAGGCCTGCACGCTCTACTTCTCGAACCTGGACGCGCTGAGCCCGGAGCGCCGCCGACAGCTCCTGGCCATCCTCTCCGACATGGAGGTGTGCCGCCAGAACCGCGTCCTCCTCTCCTGCGCGTGCCGTCAGGGGGAGTACGCCTCCGAGGTCGGGTCCCTGTTCATGGACAGGCTGTGCTGCCTTTCCCTCTGCCTGAGGCCCCTGAGGGAGACCGCGTCCCGCATCCCCCTTCTGCTGAGCCTTCTGCTGAATCGCCTGAACGCGGACCTGCCGCGCCCGATCCTGGGGGCGTCTCCCGAAGCGCTGCGCCTCCTCCAGGAGTTCCCCTGGCCCCACAACGCCACTCAGTTCCGAAGGGTGGTGGGGGAGCTGGCGGTGACGGCTCAGGGGCGCATCACCGCGGAGGACGTGCGGCGGACGCTGGGGCGTGAGCATCATGTTGGGATGCTCTCGCCCAACGCGGAGAACGCCTCCACCCCCCTGGACCTGAACCGCACCCTGGAGGAGATCAACCGGGACGTCGCCCTTCGGGTGCTGGAGGAGGCGGGGGGCAACCGCACCGCCGCAGCCGGACGGCTGGGCATCAGCCGTACCACGCTCTGGCGAATGATCCGCGCGCGTTGACGCCGGAGGGCAGGTGGCAGCGGGGAACGACAAAGGGGGGCCTCCAAGCGGAGGCCCCCCTTGCGTGCGATCGGTAAAGGGCTTAGCCCTTCACCACGATGTTGACCAGGCGGTCGGGCACCGCGATGACCTTGAGGACGGCCTTGCCCGCGAGCTTCTCCTGCACGGTCGGGTCCGAGACGACGCTCCTCTCAAGCTCCTCCCTGGAGAGCCCTGCAGGGCGCTCCAGCTTGGCGCGGACCTTGCCGTTCACCTGAACGACGATGGTCGCCACGTCCCGGACCAGCGCCTCCGGGTCGGCCTCCGGCCAGGGGGCCGTGCTGATCACCTCCTGGTGCCCCAGCATCTCCCAAAGCTCCTCCGCGATGTGGGGGCAGAAGGGAGAGAGGCAGTGCAGGAGGGCCTCCACGGCCTCGGCGCGCAGGGAGTCCGCCGTCTCCCCCGTCTCCTTCAGGGCGGTCAGGCTGTTCGTCAGCTCCATCAGACGGGCGATGGCCGTGTTGAACTGCTTCTCCGTCTCGATGTCGCACGTCACGTCGCGGATGGTGGTGTGGATCTTCCGCTTGAAGTCCCGCAGGGCGTCCTCCTTGAGCTCTCCCATGGGGACGACGCGACCCCTGTGGGCCTTGAGCGTCGACAGGTTCTCCTCCACGCAGCGCCACACGCGGCCCAGGAAGCGGCTGGACCCCTCCACGCCCTTCTCCGACCAGTCCAGGTCGTTCTGGGGCGGTGCAGCGAACAGGATGAAGAGCCTCACGGTGTCCGCGCCGAACCGGTTCACGATCTCCGTGGGGTCCACCACGTTGCCCAGGGACTTCGACATCTTGGCGCCGTCCTTGATGACCATGCCCTGCGTCAGCAGGTTGGTGAAGGGCTCCCGCACGCGGATCAGGCCGATGTCCGCCAGGAACTTCGTGAAGAACCGGGCGTAGATCAGGTGCAGGCAGGCGTGTTCGATGCCGCCGATGTACTGGTCCACCGGCATCCAGTAGTCCACGTCGGCCCTCTCGAAGGGGTGATCTGTGTCGCCGGGGGAGCAGTAGCGGTCGAAGTACCAAGAGGAGCAGAAGAAGGTGTCCATGGTGTCGGCCTCGCGCTTGGCCGGGCCGCCGCATCGGGGACAGGTCGTCGCCAGCCAGTCCGGCAGGTCCAGCAGCGGGGAGTGCCCCACCTCCTTGACCGTCACGTCCTCCGGCAGGCGCACGGGCAGCTGGTCCTCCGGCACGGGCACGTCGCCGCACTTGGGGCAGTGTACGAAGGGGATGGGCGTGCCCCAGTAGCGCTGGCGGGAGATCAGCCAGTCGCGCAGGCGGAAGGTGACGGTCCTCTTGCAGTAGCCGTTTTTCTCGCCCCAGTCGATCATGGCGGGGATGGCCTCCTCGGTGGTCATGCCGTCGAAGTGGCCGGAGTTGGCGACGATCCCGTACTCCGTGAAGGCCTCCGTCATGGTGTCGCCGTCCAGGAGCGTGCCGTCCTTCGGCTGGACCACGGGGACGACGGGGATGCCGTACTTGCGGCAGAACTCGAAGTCGCGCTGGTCCCCCGCCGGCACGCCCATGATGGCCCCCGTGCCGTAGTCCGTCAGGATGTAGTTGGCCAGCCAGATGGGAGCGGGCTTGCCCGTGACGGGGTTGATGCCGCTGAAGGGCGTCTTGAAGCCCAGCTTCTCCGCGCTGGCGTCGGAGCGCTCGATGGAGCTCTGTGCCGCGGCCTTCTGAACGAACTCCCGCATGGCCTCGGCCTCGTCCTGGGGCATGTGCTCCATCATGCGCTGCACCAGCTCGTGTTCCGGAGCCAGGGCGATGAAGGTGACGCCGAACACCGTGTCGAAGCGCGTGGTGTAGACCTCGATGCCGCAGTCCAGCTCAGGGACCCGGAAGGTCAGATCGGCGCCCTCGGACCGACCGAGCCAGTTCGTTTGCATGATGCGCACCCGCTTGGGCCAGCCCTGCAGGTCCTTCTCGATGTCGTCCAGGAGCTCCTGAGCGTAGTCCGTGATCTTGATGAACCACTGCTTCAGGTTCTTCTTGGAGACGGGGTTGTGGCACCGCCAGCAGCGGCCGTCCTCCACCTGCTCGTTGGCCAGCACGGTGCCGCAGGTGTCGCACCAGTTGACGGGCGCCTCCTTGCGGAACACGAGGCCCTTCTTGTACATCTGAAGGAAGATCCACTGGTTCCAGCGGTAGTACTCGGGAAGGCACGTGATGGCCTCACGGTTCCAGTCGTAGCTGTAGCCCATGCGCTTCAACTGCTTCGTCATGTAGTCGATGTTGTTGAGCGTCCAATCGTGGGGTTTCGTCTTGTACTTGATGGCGGCGTTCTCCGCAGGCATGCCGAAGGAGTCGAACCCCATGGTGTAGAGCACGTTCCGGCCCCTCTTGCGCAGAAAGCGCGCCAGCATGTCGCCCATGGAGTAGTTGCGGATGTGCCCCATGTGAAGCGCTCCGCTGGGGTAGGGGAACATTTCAAGGCAGAAGAACTTCTCCTTTGACGGGTCCGGCTTCGCCTCGAAGCAGCGGGTCTCGGTCCACTTCCTCTGCCACTTCGACTCTATCGCCTGAAAATCGTACGGCATTGCAGAATCCTCCCTCGGCCGCCTGAGCAGGCCTTAATTAAGTACAGACGATTATAGCCTTTTGGGGCGCTTGTGCAAAGGCCGCCCCCCTTGCCTCAATTGTATAGATGCTATACAATAGGCGCCATGAAGATCATCAACGAGGCCAACGAGGAGAAGGTCAGCTATCGCCTGCTGAACGTCATGCTGAAGCTGCAGGAGGCGCAGGAGCGGCTGCACCGTTACGGCACCGACACGCCCCTATTTGCGGCGGAGATTCACCTGATCAAGTGCGTTAAGGAGAACCCGGACCGGCACATGGCGGCTCTGGCGGAGGTGCTGGGCGTGACGCGGGGAGCCGTGTCTCAGATCGCGATGAAGCTGGAGGAGAAGGGGATGCTCGTCAAGGAAAAGGACGAGGGCAGCAGCCTCCGCCGCATCCTGAGGGTGACGCCCGACGGCGAGCGGGCTTACCGCTTCCACGAGCGCCTTCACGCGGATTTCGACCGCCTGGTGGAGGGCCTCCTCTCGGGCGCGGCGGAGGGAGAGAGGCTTTTTCTGCTGAACTTTCTGGGCTCGCTGGACGCCGCTCTGGAGGGGAAATTTCAGTCCTGCGCCCACCGGTGAGTTGGTTGGGGTTTGTAGGGGGGGTACGCGTTCTTAATTGTATAGCAACTATACGTATTGGAAAGATATCGGGGAGGTTGGCACGATGACTGAGGAAGCACGGGATTTTCGGGGGAAGGGCAGGGCCTTCAAGGGCGCGTTCGGAGGGGAGAACTACCGGAGGTTTGCCGCACTGTTCGGCTTTCAGGAGCGGTTTTATCGTCAGGCCGTGGGGGACCTGCGGCTTGGGGAGGGCGGCAGAGCGCTCGACCTGGGCTGCGGCCCTGGCGGGCTGAGTTACGCTTTGGCTGAAACGAGCCCCGCCAGCGCGTCGATCGTCGGGGCGGACATCTCGGACGACCAGCTGGAGTGCGCGCGTCGGGGAGCGGGGGCCTTCGCCTGCAAGGTGGAGTTTTTGAAGGCGTCCATGGACGAGCTGCCCTTTCCCGACGGGCACTTCGACCTGGTCATGACCTCGATGGCGCTGCACGAAACGCCCCCTGCGGTTCGGCGTGCCGCCATCGCGGAAACGGCACGGCTGCTGCGGCCGGGCGGAACCTTTCTGCTGGTGGATTGGAGCCGACCGCGCTTCGGCCTCTGGGGGATCGTCTGGTACCCGTTCTGCCGCTGGGGCGAGCGGAACCGGGACAACTGGAACAACGCCTATCCCGCGATCTGCCGCGAACGGGGCCTGAGCCTGACGGAGGACCGCTACATCAACTCCATCTCCCGGCGCCAGGTGTTCGTGAAGGAGCGGTGAAGGAGAGGAGGCCCCACGCGGGCAAGCCGTGAGCCTGCCCGCATGAGGGCCTCCTGCGCTTTTTATTCCGAAGTTATGGCCCTGACCTCCTCCGTGGACATTCCCGTCGCCTGTGCGACCTGTTCCAGCGTCAGGAGACCGGAGGCGGCGAGCTGCCGCACGACGTCCGCCCGACCTTTTGCCTCGCCCAATGCGCGTCCCTGCTCAAGCCCTTCTTTGCGCCCCTCCTCGAGCCCCTGTTTGTGGCCTTCGGCAAGGCCTTGATTGCGGGCATCCTTGAGGAAAGCCCGCCGATCCCACTCCGCCTGCCGAAGCTTCGCCGCTGCAGAACGGACCCTTTTGACCGCCGGAGCGTGTCCTGCAAGCAGGATGAAATCCTTGGAAATCCCCATTGAAGGGAGCCCTCGAAAACGCTATAGTATAAGGGATAGTGATGTTATCAATTCGGTTTGTTAATACTGTGAGGCCTGAGTGCGCCGGAGGATTGGACTCGAACTCGGGAGCGAGTTTGCGCCGTTGGGGATCGCGGGGCGCGGAGCTTTTTTTCGGAAAACGTTTTGTCGAACGAGGAGTGAGTGGTATGGCGGAGAAGTTTATCTACAGTTTGAAGGAAGGAAAGGGCGATCAGAAGCTGCTTCTGGGGGGCAAGGGAGCCAACCTGTGTCACATGGTGCAGAGCGGCCTTCCCGTGCCGCCCGGCTTCATCCTGACCACCGAGGTCTGCCGCAGGTACATGCAGGACCCGAAGATCATGGACGCGGTCTGGGACGAGGTCAAACGTTACGTCAAGGAGCTTGAGAAGGAGGCCGGCAAGGGCTTCAACGACGGAAAGAACCCGCTTTTGGTCTCGGTGCGGTCCGGCGCCCCCATCTCCATGCCGGGCATGATGGAGACGATCCTGAACCTGGGCCTGAACGACGAGACCGTCGAGGGGCTGGCTTCCGTTTCCGGCAATCGGCGCTTCGCGTTCGACAGCTACCGCCGCTTTATCCAGATGTTCGGGAGCGTCGTGGACGAGGTGAGCTCCGACCGGTTCGAGCAGGCCCTCTCGGCCTGCAAGAAGGCGCTCGGCGTCGCCCAGGACTTCGAGATCCCCGCCGAGGCGCTGGAGAAGCTGGTGGCCGAGTTCAAGGCGATCTACAAGGCCGCTGTGGGCCGGGACTTCCCCACCGACCCATGGGAGCAGCTTCGCAGGGCCATCGAGGCCGTGTTCAGGAGCTGGAACATCCCGCGCGCCGTGACCTACCGCAAGATCAACAAGATCGCGGACGACCTGGGGACGGCGGTGAACGTCATCTCCATGGTCTTCGGCAACCTGGGTGACGACTGCGGCACGGGCGTCTGCTTCACGCGCAACCCCTCCACCGGCGAGAACAAGCTGTACGGCGAGTTCCTCATCAACGCTCAGGGCGAGGACGTGGTGGCAGGCATCCGCACCCCCATGCCCATCGGCCAGTTGGAGGGGGCCATGCCGGAGATCTACAGGGAGCTTTGCAGGCTGACCGGCCAGTTGGAGAAGTCCTACAGGGACATGCAGGACATCGAGTTCACCATCGAGCGCGGCAAGCTCTTCCTGCTCCAGACCCGGACGGGCAAGAGGACGGCTGCCGCGGCGGTGAAGGTTGCCATGGACATGGTGGGCGAGGGCCTGATCGACACCAAAACGGCCGTGGCCCGCGTGTCGCCCGAACAGGTGGAACAACTGTTGCACCGCCAGGTGGACAAGAACGCGCCGCAGGAGGTGCTGGCGGTCGGCCTCCCCGCCTCGCCGGGCGCCGGGGTCGGGATGCTGGTCTTCTCCGCCGACGAGGCCGAGGCGTGGGCCCATCAGGGCAAGTCCGTCGTCCTGGCGCGCCCTGAGACCTGCCCGGACGACATCCACGGCCTCTTTGCATCGGCCGCTGTGGTGACGAGCCGGGGCGGCATGACCAGCCACGCGGCGGTCGTCGCCCGCGGCATGGGCAAGCCGGCGGTCTGCGGCTGCGAGGAGGTGGAGATCGACCTGGAGGCCGAAACCCTGACCAGCCGGGGCAGGACCCTGAAGAAGGGGGACACCGTGACGGTGGACGGCTCATCGGGCCGCGTCCTCCTGGGTGAGGCGCCGTTGATCGAGGCGACCTTCTCCGAGGACTTCAAAAAGCTGCTGGGTTGGGCGGACGAGGCGGCCGAGCAGGAGGTCTGGGCCAACGCGGACACGCCAGAGGACGCCCGCCGTGCCCGTGAGTTCGGGGCCAGGGGCATCGGCCTCTGCCGCACGGAGCACATGTTCATGGCGACCGACCGGCTGCCGGTGATGCAGCGGCTGGTCGTGGCCGACTCCCTTGAGGAGCGCGTCGAGGCGCTGAACAAGCTGAAGGTCATGCAGAAGGACGACTTCGTGGGGATCTTCAAGGCGATGGAGGGATACCCGGTCATCGTTCGCCTGCTTGACCCGCCCCTGCACGAGTTTCTTCCCAAGGAGCCGGCCCTCCTGGAGGAGCTGGGCGAGTTGGAAAAGAAGGGCCGCGGGACCTCACCGGAGGCCGAGAAACTGCGGAGGACCCTGAACAAGGCCCATCAGCTTCACGAGGCCAACCCGATGTTGGGCTTCCGGGGCTGCCGCCTGGGGATGGTCTACCCCGAGATCTACGAGATGCAGATCAACGCCATCTTCGAGGCCGTGGCGGAGCTGACGAAGGCGGGCGTCAAGGTGAGGCCGGAGGTCATGATCCCGCTGGTGGGGACGCGGGCGGAGATGAAGTTCTTCCGCGAGATGGCCGACCGCATCGCGGGTGAGGTCATGAAGGCCTCCGGGACGGACTTCACCTACCTCGTCGGGACGATGATCGAGGTGCCGCGCGCGGCCCTCGTGGCCGACCAGTTGGCCGAGTACGCGCAGTTCTTCAGCTTCGGAACCAACGACCTGACCCAGACGACCTTCGGCTACTCGCGGGACGACGCCGAGGGCAAGTTCCTGTTCCAGTACATCGACAAGGGCGTGTTCAAGGAGAACCCCTTCAGCGAGCTGGACCGGGACGGAGTGGGCGGCCTGATGCGAATCGCGGTGGAGAAGGGGCGGAGCGTCGCCCCCAAGCTTTCGGTGGGGATCTGCGGCGAGCACGGCGGCAACCCGTCCTCCATCGCCTTCTGCCACTCGATCCACATGAGCTACGTCAGTTGCTCGCCCTTCCGCGTGCCCGTGGCGCGCGTGGCTGCGGCCCACGCGGCGATGGGCACGCTCAAGTAAGCGACGCTGCCTCGTGCGCGGCACGAAGGGCCGGCCCCCTGGGGACCGGCCCTTCGTCTATGGGAACGCCTGAGTGTTATTTTTATCATAAAATATGTTACCATATCCCCTGCGTTCTCTTAGACAAAGATTTCGCTGAGGGTGACGACAGGGGAATTCTGATAGCTTAATCGTTATGGAGGGATTTTTTATGAGGCGATTTGCGAGGTGGCTCTGTGCGCTGTGGCTGTTGTCGCTCTGCGGGGCGTCCGGTGCGGCGGAGACGTCAAGGCTGGTCTACTCGTGTGGCAGCAACGCGGGAGGGGACCTGAATCCGCACCAGTATTCTTCAAACCAGATGTACGCTCAGGACATGATCTACGAGCCGCTGGTCCGCTATGCCGGGTCCGGTGAGATTGAGCCCTGCCTGGCCGAGAGCTGGGAGGTCTCCCCGGACGGCAGGGTCTACACCTTTCACCTCCGCAGGGGCGTGACCTTCTCCGATGGGACGCCGTGGAACGCACAGGCCGCGAAGGCGAACTTTGACGCCGTGATGGCCAACGCGGGACACCATGCCTGGCTGGGCCTGATTGGAGAACTCGAAGGGACGGAGGCGGCGGACGAACACACGCTGCGCCTCATCCTGAAGGATGCCTACGGGCCGACCCTGGCGGACCTCTCCCTCATCCGTCCCCTCCGCTTCCTGAGCCCCGCGCAGTTCGGTGCGGACGGGGGCACGGCCAAAGGGATCAAGGCCCCCGTCGGAACGGGGCCATGGGTCCACGCCGAGGCCCGGAAGGGGGAGTACGACCTGTTCAGGCGCAACGAGTCCTATTGGGGCAAAAAGCCTGAGCTTGCGGAGGTGCTGGTCAAGGTGGTCCCGGAGGGAGATTCGCGCGTGGCGGCTTTGGAGACGGGGGACCTGGACCTGATCTTCGGGGCCAGCGGTCATGGGGCTGCCCAGATCAGCCTCGAGGCCTTCAAGCGTCTGGAGGCGACGGGGCGCTTCGAGACGGGCGTCTCCAACCCCAGGGCCACCCGCGCCCTGGCCATCAACTCCGCAAGGGGGGCGGGCAGGGACCTGGCGGTGCGCAGGGCCGTTCAGCACGCCATCGACCGCGACGCCATCATCAGGGGCGTGTTCCTGGAGGTGGAGCCCCCCGCGCCCTTCCTCTTCAGTACGGCCATGCCCTACTGCGACGCGGGCCTCGCTCCCTACGAGCGCGATTTGGAAAAGGCGAAGGCGCTCCTGGAGGAAGCCGGCTGGAAGCAGGAGGGGAACTACCGCTCAAAGAACGGCCAGGAGCTGGCGTTCGACCTCTGTTTCGTCGGCAACGACGCCGAGCAGAAGACGATCGCCGAGGTGGTGCAGTCCGACCTCAGGAAGGCCGGGATTCGGGTCAACCTGATCGGGGAGGAGAGCGACGCCTACTTCAAGCGCCAGCGGGACGGGGAGTTCGGCATGATCTTCAACGACACCTGGGGCGCCCCCTACGATCCCCACGCGATGTGCGCCTCCATGCGGGTTCCTTCCCACGCGGACTATCAGGCCCAGTCCGGCCTGCCGATGAAGAAGGAGCTCGACGAGAAGATTGGTCTGGTGCTTCGGGCCACGACGGACGCGGAACGGTCCGCACTGTACAGGGACATTCTGACCACCCTGCACGACCAAGCCGTCTACTTCCCCATCTCCTACAAGACGCTGGTGAAGGTCCACAGGAAGGGGTTGGCGGGCGTCGGATTCCCCGCCTTCGTGGACTCGGTGCCCTTCGACACGATGTCCTGGGAGTAGGCGGCACGCGATGGTCCGGTTCATCGTCAGGCGCTTCCTCGTCCTGATCCCCATCCTGATCTGCGTTTCGATCCTGGTGTTCCTCGTCCTGAGGCTGGCTAAGGGAGATCCGGCCATGGCCTACCTGCGGATGGCGAACATTCCTCCCACCGAGCAGGCCCTGGCCGAGGCGAGGCGCGAGCTGGGACTGGACCGGCCGATCGCGGAGCAGTACGCTGCGTGGGCTGCGAAGGCCGTCCGGCTGGACTTCGGCCGCTCCTACGTGACGGGCAAGCCGGTGCTCCAGGAGGTGCTCTACTACCTTCCCGCTACGTTGACGCTGGCCGGGTGGGGGCTTCTCTTTACCCTCCTGGTCAGCGTTCCCCTGGGAGTGGCCGCAGCGCTCTACAAGGATCGGCTGGCCGATCACTTCACGCGGGCGCTGGCCTTCGTCGGGGTCTCCATGCCGAGCTTCTGGCTGGGCTACCTGCTCCTGTACCTCTTCTCCGTCAAGCTGGGGTGGCTGCCCCCCATGGGGCGTGGCGGCGCGGCGCACCTGGTCATGCCGGTTGTCACGCTGTCGGCCATGTCGATCGCCGTCAACATCCGCTTCCTGCGGGCGAACCTGCTGGAGCACATGCGTTCCCGCTCCGTCTTCTACGCCCGCGCCCGCGGCCTGACGGAGCGGCGGGTGGTGTGGGCGCACGTCATGAAGAACTCCATGATCCCCATCGTCACCGCTACGGGCATGCACCTGGGGGAGATGCTGGGAGGGGCCGTCATCGCGGAGAACATCTTCGCCTGGCCGGGACTGGGGCGCTACGCGGTCCAGTCGGTCCTGAACCGGGACTACCCCGTGCTCCAGTGCTTCATCCTCCTGATGACCGTGATCTTCGTCTTCTGCAACCTCTGCGTTGACATCCTCTACGCGCTGGTGGACCCGCGCGTCCGACTGGAAGGAGAGGCCCGATGACTGCCCGACTGTTGCGCAACAAGGTCTTCTGGGTGGCCGCGGCTCTGCTCCTCCTGATCGGTCTGGCGGCGCTCCTGGGCCCCTGGATGGGGCTGCCGGACCCGCAGGAGGTGAACCTGGCGGCCAAGCTGCTGCCGCCGAGTGCGGGACACCTGCTGGGGACCGACCACCTGGGGCGCGACGTGCTGTCCCGCCTGATCTTTGGCTCCCGCGTTTCGCTGGGGTCCGTCTTCCTCATCCTGTTGCTCATCGTGACCTTCAGCACCTTTGCCGGGAGCGTCGCGGGCTTCTTCGGCGGGGTGCTGGACTCCGCCATCATGCGCACCTGTGACGTGTTTCTGACCTTCCCCACGATCATCCTGGCCATGTTCTTCGTCGCGGTGCTGGGCACGGGGCTGACGAATGTCATCGTCGCGATCTTCTTCACGCACTGGGCCTGGTACGCCCGCATCGTGAGGGGGATCGTCATCTCCCTGAAGAACCGCGAGTTCGTGCTGGCCGCGCGGGTCGCCGGGACCAGCCGGTGGCGCATCGTGGCGCGCCACATCCTGCCGGCCCTGGCCCCGCAACTGCTGGTGCTCTCCACCCTCGACATCGGACACATGATGCTGCACGTGGCGGGCCTCTCCTTCCTTGGGCTTGGCGTCCAGCCCCCGATGCCCGAATGGGGCAGCATGATCAACGACGCGCGCCAGTACCTCTGGACCCAGCCGCAGCTGCTGCTCTATCCGGGGCTGGCCATCTTCGTCAGCGTCATGGCCTTCAACCTGCTGGGCGACGCCATGCGCGATGCGTCCGACTTCGACTTCGTGGAGGCGGAGTCATGAGCGCGCCGCTGTTGGAGGTGCGGGGCCTCCGGATCGAAACGTCGGATCGGGCCGCAAGGCCCCTGGTCCGGGACGTCTCCTTTGCGGTCCGCCGCGGGCGCGTCACCTGTCTGGTGGGGGCCAGCGGATCGGGCAAGTCGCTCTCCTGCACGGCAGTTCCGGGCCTGCTTCCACAGGGCGTGAGGCGCACGGGGGGGGCGATCTGCTTCGAGGGGCGCCCGCTCGACGCCCTTCCCGCCAGGGAGCTCCGCGAGCTTCGCGGGACGCGCATCGCCATGGTCCTGCAAGACCCCGCCAGCTGCTTCGACCCCCTGTTCTCCATCGGCTCCCACTTCAGGGAGACCCTGGCGGCCCACGGAGGGGACTTCGGTTGGCGCGGGCGGGCCGAGGCTGCCCTGAAGGAGGTCGGGCTTGAGGACGCCGGCAAAATATGCCGCGCCTACCCCTTTCAGCTCAGTGGGGGGATGCTCCAGCGGGTGATGCTGGCCCTGGCCCTGTTGAACGACCCCAGCCTGCTGATCGCGGACGAGCCGACGACGGACCTGGACACCGTGGCCCAGCGCCGGGTGCTGGACCTGATCGACGCCGCGCGGCGTCGGCGGGACATGGGGGTCCTCCTGGTGACGCACGACTTCGGCGTCGTGGCCCGCGTGGCCGACGACGTGGTGGTGCTGGAGGAGGGCGCTGTGGTGGAGGACCGCCCCGTCGGAGAGCTCTTCAGGTCCCCGCGGCACCCGGTGACGGTCGCGTTGGTGGAGGCGCACCGCGCGCTCTGCGCGCGCCTCGGCCTGCCGCAGGAGGGAGGGGACGAACGATGAGCGCACTTCTGTCTTTAGAGGGCGTTCGCCGCACCTACCGACGCGGGGGGCTCTTCACCCGGGCGGAGGCTCTGCACGTGCTGCGCGGCGTGGACCTGGACCTTTCGGAGGGGACTTCCCTGGGGCTTGTGGGGCGCAGCGGGTGCGGCAAGAGCACTCTGGGACGGGTGATCCTGGGCCTGGAGCGCCCGGACGCCGGGACCGTGCGGTTCCTCGGAGAGGACGTGGCTTCTCCCGCGCGGCGCGCCGAGTTTCGGCGCAGCGTGCAGGCGGTGTTTCAGAACGTGCGGGACTCCGTGAACCCCCGGATGACCGCCGGGGAGATCGTCGCGGAGCCGTTGCGCAACTTCTTCAGCCTGACGAAGGGAGAGGCAGTGGAGCGGTCCCGCCCCCTGCTGGAGCAGGTGGGGCTGAAGGCGACGGACGCGGACAAGTACCCCTCGCAGTTCAGCGGGGGCGAGCTCCAGCGGGTCTGCATCGCCCGCGCCCTGGCGCCGAACCCGCGCGTGGTGGTCTTTGACGAGGCGGTCAGCAGCCTGGACATGCTGGTGCAGGCGCGGGTGCTGAAACTGATCGAGCGCATCCGCGACGAGCAGGGGCTGGCGTTCCTCTTCATCTCCCACGACCTGAGGGTGGTGGCCGGGCTCTGTCGCGAGGTGGCGCTGATGGCGGACGGCGTGATCGCGGCGCGGGGACGCTCCGTCGAGGAACTGGCGGCGACGGGACACCCCGTCATCGAGGAGCTGCTGGCCTCCCTGCCCCCCGCGTTCCCGCGCCGCTGAGGGGAAGATTCGTCGTATAATACCCCTGTACCGCGCTCCGCTTCGGACGAACGCGGGCCTTATTTTTGAAGGGGGGACGGAGCGCAATGACGTTTGGAAGGGTGGAGCGCAGGAGGTCAACGGCTGCCGGAGGTGCGGGAAGATGAAGCACAGTGCCATCGCGGGCTACGTCGCCGCGCTGACCAGCATCCTGATCTGGGGCACGACCTTCATCGTATCAAAGGTCATCCTGGAGGACTTCAGGCCGGTGGAGGTCATCCTGATCCGCATGGTCCTGGGCCTGGTGGCGCTCTTCCTGGCATCCCCCCGCCTCCCGCGGGTCCGGACGGTGCCGGAGGAGCTCTCCTACGCCGTCGCGGGATTCTGCGGTATCGTGCTCTACTTCCTGTTGGAGAACACGGCCCTGACGCACGGCCTGGCCTCCAACGTGGGGGTCATCATCTCCGCCGCCCCCTTCTTCACGGCGACCCTGAACCGCCTCTTCTACCGTTCGGACCGGCTCCAGGTGCGGTTCTTCGTCGGCTTTGCCCTCGCGATGACGGGCATCGGCCTCATCAGCTTCAATGGGGTCCGGATGCAGATCTCGCCTCTGGGGGACCTGCTGGCCCTGGGAGCGGCCGCCAGTTGGGGCCTCTACTCCGTGCTGGTGCGGCGGGCCGGCGGCTTCGGCCTCAGCACCCTTCAGGCGACGCAGCGCATCTTCCTCTACGGCGTCCTGTTCCTGGCGATCCTGTCGCCGTTCCTGGGCCTCAGACCGAACCTCGCCCACCTGGTGCAACCGAAGTTTTTCCTCCCCTTCCTCTACCTCGGGCTGGGGGCGTCGGCCCTGTGCTTCTTCGCGTGGAACTTTGCCGTCGAGGCGCTGGGGCCGGTGCGGACCAGCGTCTCCGCCTATTTGATCCCCGTCGTGGCCGTGGCGGCAGGCGCCCTGGCCCTGGGAGAGCCCGTGACGCCTCTGTCCCTCCTGGGGACGGTGCTGATCCTGGGGGGCCTCGCCGTCTCCGAGTGGAGGGCGGGAAGGGGCTCTGACGGCGGCGAAAGAGCGACAAAAAGGCGACAATAATGAAGGAGGCGCCCTGGGGCGCCTCCTGACGAAACGGGCGGGAGATGGACTGCGCCCCTCTTAACGGTTCAGGTACGCCGCGACGCGGTCCTTGACGCGCCCGCCGTCGGCGCGGCCCGCCGCCAGGGCCAGCACGGCCTTCATGAGCCTGCCCATGTCGCGGGGTCCGGAGGCTCCCGTGTCCTGGGCGGCCTGACGGACCATCTCGTCCAGGGCTGCGTCCTCCAACTGGGCCGGGAGGTAGGGCTCCAGGATCGCCGCCTCCGCCAGCTCCGCTTCCGCGCGGTCCCGCGCTCCGCCGGCAGCGTACTGCTCCGCGGCCTCCCTGCGCTGCTTGATCAGGCGTCGGATCACCGCGTGCACGTCCTCGTCCGCGATCTCCGCGTCGCGCCCCTTGTCGGCCGCGAGCTTCTGCAGCTCCGTCTTCAGCATCCGCAGGGAGGAGAGGCGCCTCTCCTCCCGTGCCTTCATGGCGGCCATCAGGTCGGCCGCGATCCGATCCGTCAGCTTCATCGCGATCACACTCTCCTTTCGCGAAAAGAAAAAATGGGGGCCTCAGCCCCCATCGACACGCAACCTTAGCCTGCGTTCCTGTGCCTCATGCTCTTGCGCTTCCGCGCCGCCTCAGCTCGCTTGAGTTTCTTGGCGTCGCTGGGCTTCTCGTAGTGCTCGCGCTTGCGGGCCTCACGCAGAGTCCCCACCTTGGCCACTTCCTTTTTGAAGCGCCTCAGCGTATCCTCAATGTTCTCTCCTTCTTTGCGGGTGACAGTCGTCATGAACAGATCCCCCCTTCCTCTTCTCCGACTAGCCCGGAGGCCAGCCGAAATTGCGTCCCGACAGCAGATGAATGTGAAGGTGAGGTACCGTCTGACCGCTTCCTTCTCCCGTGTTGATGACCATACGATAGCCATCCTTCTCAAGGCCAAGCGAGAGCGCGACCTTCACGGCGGCGCCCATCAGGACGCCCCAGACGGCCGAATCCTTCACCTCGGCCGAAGATGCTACGTGACACCTTGGGATCACCAGGAGATGCGTTGGAGCCTGGGGTGCAACATCACGAAAGACCACGACGTCCTCGTCCTGATAGACGAAGTCCGTCGGTATCTCGCCGCCTGCGATCTTGCAGAAAATACAGTCGCTCATGATTCCCACCCCCTTTTGCAGAACCTGCGGGCGAACATGGCCGCCGCTCTCGTAAAACGTTACGAAGCAAGCCATGCCACCTTTACAGGATATACAATTCTATAACATATTCGCGCAAGATACAATAGAACGCAGGAGGCAATCTGCCCCGGATGATATAAAATTGAGTTCACCTGAATTTTGTGAAAGGTGGAGGATGTTGCAATGGAGGGCGTGAGCGTTCGGGATGAGGCGCGGGAGCTGAACGGAGAGATGGTGAGCTGGCGTCGGCACATTCACCTTCATCCGGAGGTGGGGTTCGACGTCGGGGACACGGCGGCCTTCGTCGTTGAGCGGTTGAAGGAGGCGAGGGCCGAGGAGGTCCGGACGGGGGTCGGGAAAAGCGGCGTCACCGCGATGATTCGGGGCGCCCGGCCCGGGCGCACGCTGGCGCTGCGCGCGGACATGGATGCCCTGCCCGTCGCGGAGGCGACGGGGCTGCCCTTCGCGTCCGCGCACCCCGGACGGATGCACGCCTGCGGGCACGACGCGCACACGGCCATGCTGCTGGGGGCGGCCGTCCTGCTGGGGCGGCATCGGGAGGACCTGCGGGGCGCCGTGAAGCTGATCTTCCAGCCAGCGGAGGAGATCGGGATGGGGGCCATGGCGATGATCCAGGACGGCGTCCTCGAGGACGTGGACGCCATCGCCGGGCTGCACACGGGCAGCCTGTGGAACGGTGCCGATGCGGGCGAGATCGGCTTCAAATCGGGAGCCGTCATGGCCGCGGCGGACGTCTTCACCATCGAGGTGAGTGGGAAGGGCGGCCACGGGGCCCAGCCGGACCGCTCGGTGGACCCCATCTCGATCGCCTGCCAGATCTACGCTACCCTCCAGACCGTCATCAGCCGGGAGACACCGCCCCTGGACCCCGCCGTGCTGACCGTGGGGAGCTTCCAGGCGGGCTCCGCCCCCAACGTCATCCCCGACTCCTGCACGATGAAGGGCACCATCCGCTCCCTCTCGAAGGAGACGCGCAGCTCACTGCAGGACCGCATCCGGACCATCGCCGAGGGCGTCGCCGCAGCCATGCGCGGCAGTGCTCAGGTCGCCTTCAGGTATGGACCGCCCCCCGTGGTCTGCGACCCCGGCATGACGGAAAAGCTTGTCCGCGCCGCGGGAGCGGTCGTGGGGCCGGAACACGTTCGCCCAATCGACGAGCCGGCCATGGTGAGCGAGGACATGGCCTTCTACATGGAGAAGGTGCCGGGCGTGTTCTTCTCGCACCCCTCAACCCTTGGCGGCGGGCTGGACTTTCCCCATCACCACCCGAAGTTCACCGTCAACGAGGACGTGCTCTGGACGGGGGCCGGGACCTTTGCGGAGCTGGCGCTGACGTGGCAGGAGGACTAGGGAGCGTCATGCGGAACGTACCCATGAAGCAGGATGGAGAGGCGGCGGCGGGGGACATTCGGGAGGCGGTGCGCGCGGCGTACAGCGCGGCCATCGAGGGACGGGAGGCGGGGTGCTGCACGGCCCCCGACGCCGTCACGGACATGACTCAGGGCAACTACTGTGCTGCGGACCTCGCTGGGACGGGGGAAGCGGCGGAGCAGTCCTTCGGGTGCGGCGACCCCGTCCGCGCGGCGCTCCTCAAGCCGGGGGAGCGCGTGTTGGACCTGGGGTGCGGCGCAGGGCTGGACCTGATCCTGGCGGCCCGGGACGTGGGGCCGTCGGGCCAGGTCTACGGCCTGGATATGACCCCCGCCATGCTGGCCCGCGCCCGAAAGAACCTCGCGAAGCTGGGCCTGAGGAACGTCACGCTCCTGAAGGGCCACATCGAGGCGCTCCCGATCTTCGACGGCGGGGTGGACGTGCTGCTCTCCAACTGCGTCATCAACCTGTCCCCGGATAAGGACGCGGTGTTTGGCGAGGCGTTTCGGGTGCTGGCGCCCGGCGGCCGCTTCTGTGTTTCGGACGTCGTGTTGCTGCGCCCCGTTCCGGAGATGCTGCGCAGGAGCAAGACGGCCTGGAGCGGGTGAATCGCCGGTGCTCTTCCGTCGGAAGAGTATCGGCGAAAACTTGAGGTGGCAGGGTTCGTTCAAGTCAGCGTCAGGCCGACGAAACCCCATGCGATCAATGCAGATGTCGTTCGGCAGGAGGCGGGAAGCCTGAGCGCGGAGGACGAGGCGGCCCTTGCGGGGCTCTCCGCCAGTGCGCTCATCACGGCGATACGGCCCTAGCCCATCAGGGCGAACGAAACGTCGTTGACGTTGGTGCCCGTGGGGCCGGTGATCACGAGGGAGTCCACGGCCTTCAGCGCAGTCCATGCGTCGTTGTCCCGCAGGACGGCCTCGACGTCCAGCCCGCTGGCCTCCAGCGCCTCCGCCGTCGTCCCGTCCACGATGCCCCCGGCCGCGTCTGTGGGGCCGTCCGTGCCGTCCGACCCCACGGAGACGACCACGACGTCCCGAAGCCCCCGTATGCCGCGGCACGCCGACAGGGCCAGCTCCTGATTGCGTCCGCCCCTGCCCTTTCCCGTCACGCGCACCACGGTCTCGCCGCCCGCGATGACGGCACAGGGGGCTGCGATGGGGCGACCGCTGGCGCGAACCTCCCGCGCGATGGCGGCCAGGAACGCGCCGGCCTCCCGCGCCGTGCAGGAGAGCGTGGAGGTCAGGAGCAGCGGCGTGTAGCCCAAGAAGGCGGCGGCCCTCTCGGCCGCCGCGCAGAGCGACGCCACGCTGCCCGCCGCTACGGCCGTGGCGTTGTCCAGTTTTTTGGGCGTTTCGCGTTTCATGGCCTCCGTGAGGCGGGGGTGGAGTGCCAGCCCGTACTTCTCCACGACGCGCAGGGCGTCCTCCGACGTGGAGGCGTCGGGACAGGCCGGCCCCGACGCGATGCTGTCCAGGCGGTCGCCCAGCACGTCCGACAGGGCCACCGTCAGGACGCGGGCCGGCGCGCAGAGCTTCGCGAAGCGCCCTCCCTTCACGGCGGACAGGTGCTTGCGGACCGCGTTGACCTCCACGATGTCCGCTCCGCTGGCCAGGAGCTGGCCCGTCACGCCCGCCACGTCCCCCAGCGTCACGCCCTCCGCCGGCAGCTCGAAGAGCGCCGACCCGCCGCCTGAGACGAGGAACAGCACCGTATCCTCCGGCGACAGGCCCCTCACGCGCCGCAGGAGCGCCTCCGTCCCCCGGACCGCGTTCTCGTCCGGCACCGGATGCCCCGCCTCAAAGGCCTCAATGCCCCGCATCTCCCCCAGCGAATGGCCGTATTTGGTGATGAGGACGCCGCCGGCCAGCCGGTCTCCCAGTAGCTCCGAGGCGGCTTTCGCCATGCGCCACGCCGCCTTGCCGATGGCGGCCAGCACCACCCGTCCTCGCCCCGCCTCCCTCAGCCGGGCGGCGAGCTCTCCACGCCCCAACGCCTCCCTCACCGCCGCTTCGGGCAGCACGGCGTCAATAGCCCGCCTCACGATCTCCAGCGCGTCCTCCCGCAGCTTATCCATCCCGCGCACCTCCCCGACGGCCTGGGACGAATCGTCCCAGGCCCCTTCATTATAGCCTGAATTACCACAGCTCTTTGACGGCCTTTTCGATCCTTTCGCAGGCCTCGACGAGCTCTTCGTAAGCGGCCGCATACGAGAGGCGCAGGTAGCCCTCACCCTCCGACCCGAACGCACTTCCCGGAACCAGCGCCACTTTTGCGTGGTCGAGCATGTACTCGGCGACCTCGGCGGACGAGCGGCCCAAGCTCTTGACGTTGACGAAAACGTAGAACGCGCCCTTCGGATTGTTGCAGCTCAGGCCGTCGATCGCGTTGAGCGCCTTGACGACGTAATCCTTGCGCCTTTGATACTCGCGGCGCATCGCCTCGACGTCCTCGTCGCATTCGCGAAGGGCGACGACCGACGCATCCTGGACGAACGACGGCGCGCACGTCACCGTGTATTGATGAACGCGCACGCACGCCTGAACGATCTCGCGCGGGGCGCACAGATAGCCAAGGCGCCATCCCGTCATCGAGTACGCTTTGGACATGCCGCCCAACGTGATCGTCCGCTCCTTCATTCCTGGCAGCGAAGCGATGCTCACGTGCTCCACTCCGTCGTAGATGAGCCGTTCATAGATCTCGTCCGACAGGACCAGCAGATCGTGTTTCCGTGCCGTCTCGGCAAGGCGGTCCAGGGTTTCGCGCGAAAAAACGCCTCCGGTCGGGTTGCTTGGATCGACGAGGACCAGCATTTTTGTTCGGCTCGTTATCTTGCTCTCAAGCTCCGCGAAGTCCACCTGGTAGTCGTTTTCCTCCTTGAGGCTGTACGTCGATGGAACCGCTCCCAGGGATTCCGGAACGTGGATGTAGTTCAGCCACACCGGATTGGGGACGAGGACCTCGTCGCTCGGGTTCAGAAACGCCGCCATGCCGGCAAAGGTTCCTTCTCCGACGCCGACGGTAACCAGGACTTCGGACGGGTCGTACCTCACGTGGTTCTTCTCGCGCATCTTGTCGGCGATTGCCGTCCTCAGCTCTGGCGTCCCATAATTCGACGTGTAAAAGACGTGTCCCTGAGCCAGGCTCTCGGCCGCTGCGCGCTTGATCCTCTCCGGCGTATCAAAATCCGGACGGCCGATCTCCAGGTGGATCACGCGCTCACCCGCCTGTTGCATCTTCGTCGCCTTCTCCATCATCTTGCGTATGCCGGAGAAGGGCAAGGCGTTCATCCGTTCTGCCGCAACGTAGCTCACCGTCGTATCCTCCCTGTCGTCAGCTGTTGTAGACATCGCGGTTCAGCGCTCCCTCTTTGGCGTTCACGATCACGTTGACCGCTGCGTCGCCGATGACGTTCAGCGTGAGGAGCGACATCTCGACCGGGCGGTTGATCGCGACGACCAGCGCGTAGCCGACCAAACACGCCTCGGTCGTAAACCCCAGGCCGGCCATGACCGTGAAGATCATCGTCGTTCCCGCGACCGGGATGGCCGGCGTCCCCGCCGCTGCGCATATCGTCAGGACCGCCATGACGACGAGCGTGGACAGCGTTACCGGGATGCCTGCGCTCGTTGCGATGAACGTCACCGCCACCATGTGCATGATCGAGGTTCCGTTCATGTTGATCGTCATGCCCAGCGGAAGCACGAAGCTCGTTATCTCCTCGCTGCATCCGAGTTCGTCGAGGTTCGTGCGCATGTTGATCGGCAGAGTCGCCGCCGACGAGTTCATCGCGAAGCCGAACACGCCGACCTTCGCCATCTTCTTGATGAACTTGAACGGGTTCAGGCCGGTCAGCAGAAAGATACCTATCGGGTAGACCGTCAGGAGCACCAGGAAGAGCGTGAAGATGGCGGTCCCCATGTAGGCGGCGGCCGGTTTCAGGTATTCAACGCCGTAGACGGCGAACGTGCGGGAGATCATGCAGAAGATCGCGAACGGCCCCACCTTGTTGAGCAAAAAGGTCAGCCACATGTTGATGACGTCGCTGAGGCCCTCCAGAACGCTTTTGAGTGACTGGGCCTTCTTTCCGAGCTTGTTCATGCAGATACCCAGGATGACGGCGACGACGACAACCGCAAGGATCCGCGTGTTGACGCCCATGACGTTGATGATGTTGTTCGGTATGGCGTCGACGATGACGCCAAGCGGGTTGTACGGTGCGATCTGGGCCGTCTTCGTGACCTCGCCGCCCGGAAGGACCACCGTGAACCACCCCATCCCCCGGGCTCCGTAGGCGATCGCTCCCGCTATCAGGCACCCGACGGAGTAAAAGCCCAAAAAGCCGATCAACGAACGGACGGCAATGCGTCCGAGCTTCGCGGCCTCGGAGATGCTGCACATCGCGAGGCTGATCGAAACGAGGACCAGCGGGACGATGGCAAGCTGGAGGCCGTTCATGAACACCTGGCCGATGATGTAGAACAGTCCGAGCGATCGGACGCCTTCGGGGCGCGTGATGTCCTGAAACAGCAGGCCGTTGATGAGCTTCCACGTCCCCTCGCCGCCATTTGACAACAGGTATTCCCTCAGAAACAGGCACCCGATGCCGACGGCAAGACCACAAACGAGAGCAATGAGCATCTTGTGAACGATAGTGGTTTTTCCCTTCATTTGCTGCATCCCCCTTGGGTATGGTTTTGTAACCGCCATCCCCAATATAACAGGGCTTTTACTTTAAGGAAAATTGATTTTTTCTTTGTGAAATATTCAAGAAATTTATCTAGGGAAGTGCTGGTTAATCTTCGGCCCTCCTTCGGGCGTCGATGCTGCAAGTCAGACCGCACCGCCAAAGGCCTCCCCGATCTTTATCGGGAATTTCAGGTCTCTCAGGTATTCTTCGACGGCGCTCTCAAAGAGGGCCATGGCTCTATGGCGCGCCAGTTTTGGAGCCTGTCGCTTTATTTTGTAAACGCTGCGGTTCGGAGGGGCGTTCTCTATCTCGCTGACGTAGAGGCGCCGCCCCCTCGCCAGCTCGGCAATGACGGATTCCGGTGCGATCACCCAATGGTCGGGTTGGCTCCACA
>NZ_DBHLDX010000004.1:0-17464 GCF_057312375.1 Fretibacterium sp. | reverse complement strand
AGCTCGGCAATGACGGATTCCGGTGCGATCACCCAATGGTCGGGTTGGCTCCACAACCTGTCGAGCATCGCCACCGTATCCACCGAAACCCTTGGGCGATACACGCCTCCTGCGCAGATTCCGCGCCAAATCCGGTAATTGTCGTCCCAGCTCATGAAGATCTCCTTTGAGGTATCGAGTTCGCTCATGTGAACGACCGGCTTCGCAACGGCAGGATCGTCCGTTTGCGCGAGGTAGAGCCTCTCTTCAAAGATCTTGTCGGACCGGATGTTCTTGTACGGCAGGTTGTGGTAGACGAACGCCATGTCAATGTCATGATTGGCCAGAATCCCGTACAGTTCCCGGGACTGATGGGTGTGGACGGTCAGGTTCACCTGCGGTTTTGTCTTGAGAAGCTCCTTGTACAGGGGGGCAAGGAGGACGACGTTCATGCTGTCCGTGCAGCCGATCGACAGGGGAACCCTGTCCTCGGCGCCGCTGAGGTTCTGCGTCTCCTTCCACAGCGAGACCCATCGCTCGGCGACCGGAATGAAGTCCACCCCTCGTTCGGTCAGCTCGACTTGTTTGCATCCCTTCTTGCGAATCATAAGGGGGAAGCCCAGCTCCGCTTCAAGGGAGTTCAGCCTGTGCGTAACCGTCGGCTGGGTCAAAAACAGCATCTTTGCGGTTTGAGTAACGCTTTTTGTGTTGACGACCGCGAGAAAGGTCTCTATGTCCGCAAGGTTCATTCGATTCGCCTCCCTATCTCAAACATAAATTTCATTTATTATCATAGTAAAATTTATTCATTTTGCAATGAAAAACTTTCAATATATTATATTTGTATCGATACCGCGGCAGGCCTGTGGCCGCCGCCAATTCTATCGCACGGAGGGACGAGTTATGCCGGCAGGTTGCAGGATCAGGAAAAATTTTGCGAGGCCTTCCATGGAGCTGGTCGAAGCGTTTCGCGGCATACCGGTGGCGAACATCGACGACAACATGGGGCGGGTCGCGGCCGTGGACGCGAGCGTTTATCCGTTGAACCCGAACGTCAGCCTGCTTGGCGTGGCGTTCACCGTCAACGCTCCGGCGGGCGACAATCTGTTGTTTCACAAGGCCCTCGACATGGCGGAGCCGGGCGATGTGATCGTCCTCGCGAACAAGGGCAGCATGAGTCGCTCGGTGTGCGGCGAGATCATGAGCAGCTACGCCAAGAGCCGCGGGCTTGCGGGGATCATCATCGACGGCTGCGTTCGGGACAGCCGCGCTCTCGCGAGACTCGACTTTCCGGTATACGCGAAGGGCGTAACGCCCAACGGCCCCTACAAGAACGGTCCGGGCGAGATGAACTTTCCCGTCTCCTTTGCCGGCGTCGTCATCAATCCCGGCGATATCGTCATCGGCGACGGAGATGGCGTGATCGTCGTGCCCCCGGAAATCGCCAGGGAGATCGCTGAAAAAGCGCGCGAGTACAACGCCGGGGAGGCTCGCCAGCTCGAGGGGATCCATTCCGGAAGCGGATGGCCGCGCCCGTGGGTAGACGAAAAACTCAGGGAAGTCGGCTTCGAGTTTGTGGATTGAGCGTAAAGATGCAGGACATTGCGATAAAACAGGCAGGGGATTCCGCAGTCCTCGTTGAGTTCGAGAACGAGATTGGAATCGAGACCAACGCCAAAGTCCGTTCGCTGACGTTCTCGCTCGAACGGCGCCCTTTCGTCGGGATGCGCGAGTTGACCCCGGCCTATCGCTCCCTGCTGGTTCAGTACGATCCCTGCACTGTAAAGAGTGGTGCGGTAAGGGAGTTCTTAGGTCAAAGCCTTGCGAACCTAGAGAGCGTGACGCTTCCGAAGCCGGTGCTCACAGAGATCCCGGTGATCTATGACCCGGAGTTTGCGCCCGACATAGAGGAGATAGCGAGGATTGAGGGCAAGACGGTCGATGAGATCGTGAAGATACACAGCGGCAGCGATTATTTCGTCTACATGCTGGGCTTCGCCCCCGGGCACCCGTACACGGCGCGCTTCGAGAATCCGTTCTCCTTCAAACGCCGCGAGAGTCCGCGCGTGCGCATCGACGGAGGCAGCATTGTCGTTCAGCTCGCGCTGAGCAACATAATCCCCTTCGACCAGCCGTGCGGCTGGAACATCATCGGGACAACGCCGGTTCTCGCCTGTGACTATCGCAGGGAAAATCCTTTTCTGCTGAAGGCTGGACAATGGATCCGCCATATCCCGATCGGTCGCGACGAGTACTTCGACATCAAACGCCGAGTTGAGCTCTCCGAGTACGTCTGCAGGACATACGAGAAGGAGGGGACCCCGTGATCATCGAGAATGGAGGAATTTTGACCACGGTCCAGGATGGCGGGCGGTTCGGGTACGAAGCGTTCGGCGTTTCGCCGTCAGGTCCGATGGACAGACGATCGTTTGAGATCGCCAACGTCCTGGTCGGCAACGATCAAAACGAGGCCTGTCTTGAGGCAACCGTGATCGGGCCCTCGATCTCATTCACCGAGAACGCGGTCGTGGCCATTGCCGGGGCCGATATGCGCCCGCTCCTGAACGGCACTCCGGTTCTCAATTACCGCGCCTTCGCCGTGCGCCCCGGCGATACGTTGAGGTTGGGCGCCGCTGGGGTCGGATGTCGCGCTTATCTGGCGTTTGCGGGCGGATTGGACGTCCCCCTCCTGATGAACAGCAGGAGCACGATGGTCGGCAAGGGCTTTGGCGGGTACAGGGGCCGCAGGCTGAGACAGGGGGACGAGGTCGGCCTGCGGCAGGACATCGCCTGCTTGCCCGACCTGTCCGGCCGGGTCGCCGATCCGGAACCGATCCCAACCGGAGAGCGCGCGTTGAGGGTGATCCTGGGGCCGCAGGACGACCGGTTCACCGAAGAGGGGATCGTAACGTTCCTGAGCTCGCGCTACACGATTGGAGCGGACTTCGACAGGCAGGGCTACCGACTCGAGGGGCCGAAGATTCGACACGTTACCGACGGCAACATCATCTCGGACGGCATCGTGTTCGGATCCGTCCAGGTGCCGACCTCCGGGGACCCGATCGTCATGATGGCCGAACACCAGACCGTCGGAGGCTACGCGAAGATAGCGACCGTCATCACCGTGGACCTGCCGGTCCTCGGACAGTGCAAGGCGGGCGACGTGGTTCGCTTTGTGAAAACGGGCGTCGAGGAGGCGGAGCGCCTGGCCGAGGCGAGCCGCCGTGAGCTGGATGCGTTGGCTGCGAGGATTGAAAAGGGCTCCAGGCGTCCGGCGCGGCGTTCTTTCAAGGTCACCGTGGACGGCAGGGCGTACATCGTCACCATCGAAAGAAAGGAGGACTGAAGCGATGTTTCGGATAGACCTGAACAGCGACATGGGTGAAAGCTTCGGAGCGTACACCATCGGCGGCGACGAGGAGGTGATAAAATTTGTCACCTCGGCGAACGTCGCCTGTGGCTTCCACGCCGGCGACCCGATGGTGATGGACCGTACGGTAAAAATGGCAAGGGAGTGCGGCGTTGCGGTCGGCGCGCACCCCGGCTATCCCGACCTCCAGGGCTTTGGACGCAGAAAGATGGCGCTCTCCCCCCTTGAGATAAAGAACGATATGAAATATCAGATCGGCGCTTTGAAGGCGTTTGTGGAGGCCGAAGGGATGAGGCTCCAGCACGTCGCCCCACATGGTGCACTCGGCAATCTCTGCCAGTACGACCGCGACGCTTCGCGGGCGATCTGCGAGGCCGTGCGCGAGGTGGACGATTCGCTGATCGTCTACTACTGCGCCGGCGCGGTCCTTGGCGAGGAGGCGGAGAGCGCGGGGCTCGACGCAAAGGCCGAGATCTTTGCGGACAGGGCTTACCAGGATGACTTGAGCCTCGTCCCGCGCAAGACGCCGGGCGCGATGATCACCGACGAGGACGTCGCGATCGCGAGGTGCATCCGCATGGTCAAGGAGGGAAGGGTGACGGCGTTGAGCGGCCGCGAGCTCGAGATCAAGGGCGACACGCTGTGCGTGCACGGCGACGGTCCGAAGGCTCTCGATTTCGTCAGAAAAATCCGCAAAGCCTTTGAGCGCGAGGGGATAGCGGTCTGCAATTTCCAAGGCCGAGCAGCAATATAAGATAATATTAAGAGATAATGAAAAAGAACGGAGGTTCCGATTCCATGTCCCCTGAAATCGTCGTCCTCGACGGATACACGGAAAACCCCGGCGACCTGAGCTGGGGAGAGTTGGAGAAGCTTGGCGCGCTGAAGGTCTATGACCGCACGAGCCTGACCGATGAAGACGAGGCCATTGCGCGCATCGGCGGAGCGGAGATCGTGCTGACCAACAAGACGCCGATAACGAAGAAGGTCATCGACGCCTGTCCGAACGTTAAGTTCATTGCCATGCTCGCAACCGGCTACAACGTCGTCGATTCGGCTTACGCGAAGGAGCGCGGCATCCCACTGTCGAACGTCCCCGCCTATGGGACGGCCTCGGTCAGCCAGTTCTCGATAGCGCTGTTGCTTGAGCTCTGCCACAGGATCGGGCTCCACGACAAGACGGTCCACGAGGGCCGGTGGGAGCGCTGCGCCGACTTCTGCTACTGGGAGACCCCGCAGATCGAGCTCGACGGCAAGACGATCGGGATCATCGGCTTTGGCAGGATCGGCCAGCGGGAGGGCGCGATCGCGAGGGCGCTGGGCATGAAGGTCCTCGCTTACGACCTCTACCCAAACGACTCAGGCAGGAGGATAGCGGAGTACGTCGAGCTGGACGCACTCCTCGCCCAGTCCGACGCAATCTCGCTGCACTGCAACCTGACGTCCGAAAACGTCGGCCTCATCTGCAGAAATACGATCGCAAAGATGAAGGACGGCGTGCTGATCGTCAACAACGCGCGCGGCCAGCTCGTCAACGAACAGGACCTTGCCGACGCGCTGAACAGCGGCAAGGTGGGCGGCGCGGCCCTGGACGTCGTGTCGAGCGAGCCCATACGCGGCGACAACCCCCTGTTGTCAGCGAAGAACTGCGTGATAACGCCCCACATCTCATGGGCCTCCATCGAGAGCAGGCGGCGCATCATGGAGTGTACGGTCTCGAACGTCAAGGCCTATTTGGAGGGCAGGCCGGTGAACGTCGTCAACGGGCTGTGACGTATCCTTTAAAATACTGACAGGACGGGATATTGCAGCGCGGGGACGCCTGCTTCGGCGGGTGCCCCCGCGTTCTGTCGCCTTTGAGCGGGTCATCGGAGCAGCCCGCAGGTCCGGCGTGTGCCCACACTGTGATAAAATAGAAACGCTTTATCCTGATGCTGTCGATTCCATCCGTTGGTGCCGTTCGGGCCAGCCTTCCCCGCGGGCGAAAGTCCCCGCAGGAGGAGGGAGGGCCGCTTCGGCAAAGGCGCGCGCGTCGCCGCGCGAGAGAGAGGGGAGATCGCACGATGAAAAGGTCTTTTCGTTTCGCTTTCCTGATCCTGGCCACCCTGGCCCTTGCCGTGGGGCCGGCGGCCGGTGCCGATAAGGCCGGCTGGCCCGACCAACTGCGCTTCATGGCCGGACCTCCTGGGGGCAACTGGTTTGCGCTGGGCACGGCCCTGGCGGACATGTGGACGGGCGCGGGCCTGCCCCAGACCACCAGCAGCTCGGGCGGTGGCGTCGCCAACATCGTGAACGCGAACAACGCCAAGGGGGACTTGGGCTTCTCCGTGACCTCCATGGTCGGGGCGGCCACCCAGGAGGGGGGCGTGGACTTCACCAGGGGCCAGAAGATGGAAAACGCCGTCATCATGGCGAACCTCTATACCCAGTACACCTACTTCATCATGCGCCGGGACTTCGCCGAGAAGAACGGCGTCAAGTCCCTTGGGGACGTGATCGACAAGAAGCTCAAGATGCGCTTCGCCACGCTGAAGCCCGGCACGTCGTCGGAGTTCATCGTCAAAGCCCTGTTCGACAAGGGGTATGGATTTGACTACAAGAAGACCTTCGAGGAGTGGGGTGGCACGGTGGAGTACGCCTCCTACGAGGGCGGCGCGGACCTCCTGGCGGACAACCACCTGGACTGCTTCGCGTTTTCCGTGGGCAAGATCGCCTCGATCGTCATGAACATCGAGAGCAAGCTGGACGTCGTGCTGCTGCCCGTGGGGCAGGAGGCGTTGGACAAACTGTCCGCCGCCTACGGCACGGAGACCTTCACCATCGACCCCGGCATCTACAAGGCCGTTCCGGAGGGGGCTGAGCCCGTCAAGACCGTTGGAGACTACACCTGCATCGTCATCCGCAGGGACCTTCCGGACTCCCTGGTGTCCGAGCTCAACCGTGCCCTGTGGGAGCACAAGGACTCCCTCGTCGCGGCCGTGAAGGACATGGAGGAGCTGGACCCGGCAGCGGCCGTTCCGGCGCGGGTGCCGTCGCACCCTGGTTCCGAGGCCTTCTGGAAGACCGTGACAAAATAGCGCGGCCTGCGTCCGAGTCGGGGCCGAAGGGGAGAGGGGGAGAGCGCTCGTTCTTCCCCTCTCCCGAAATTTTCTGCGGGGCCGCCCTGTCGGGGGCGTCGCCCGCCGAACGGGGATGATACCTTGAGAAAGTTAAGCGGAAGGACGAGGACGTTCGTCTACCTCTACGTGCTGCTGATGGGGCTGTTCCACCTCTACACGGCGGCGGCGGGGAACTTCGAGGCCTACCTTCAGCGCAGCATCCACCTGGCCTGGGTGTTGCCGCTGGCCTTCGTGCTCTACCCCATGACGAAGCGCTCGCCGATGGACCGCGTGCCGCTCTGGGACTGGGCCCTCGCGGCCCTGGCCGCTGCGCCGGGGCTCTACTCCATGATCAACTACACCGCCATCACGGAGCGCATCCAGCAGATCGACCCGCTAACGACGACGCAGCTCGTGCTGGGGTCGCTGCTCGTCGTCCTGCTCCTGGAGGGCACGCGGCGCATCGTGGGGCTGCCCCTGTCGCTCATCGCGGGGCTGTTCGCCGTCTACATGCTCTACGGTTACAAGCTGCCGGGCTTGATGCGTGGCTTCCAGTTCTCCTACTCGGAGGTTGTCGAGGGACTGTTTCTGACGGACGAGGGCATCTTCTCCATGCCGCTGGGCGTCTCCGCCACCTTCGTCATGATCTTCCTGATCTTCGGTGCCTTCCTTGAGAAGAGCGGCGCGGGGGACTGGTTCATGAGCGTGGCGCAGGCCTTCACCGGCGCCACGCCGGGGGGACCGGCGCAGATCGCCGTCGTGAGCTCCTGCCTCTTTGGCTCCATCAGCGGCTCGGCCGTGGCCAACGTCTACGGCACGGGGACCTTCACCATTCCGCTGATGATGAAGATCGGCTACGCTCCCTACTTCGCCGGAGCGGTGGAGGCCGTGGCCAGTTCGGGCGGGCAGATCATGCCGCCCATCATGGGGGCGGGCGCGTTCCTGATGGCGTCCTTCCTCGGCGTGCCGTACCGCGACGTCATGATCGCGGCCCTCTTTCCGGCCCTGCTCTACTACGGCGCGCTCTTCGTCATGGTGCGCCTGCGCGCGCTGAAGAGGGGCCTCAAGGGGCTTTCCCCCGACGAGCTGCCCTCAAAGCGCGAGGTCTTGAAACGCTTTTACATGATCGCGCCCCTGGTGGGCCTCGTGGCGTTCCTCCTGGCCGGCTACACCCCTATGAGGGCGGCCCTGATCGGCATCGGGCTGGCCTGGTTCGTGGCGTTCTTCAACTTCAGGCCGGACAGCACGCCTTCGGAGAAGCGCTCCGCCTGCGTCGCGGCGGCGATCTCCGCGGCCCTCGCGGCGCTCCTGGCCCTGCGGCCCGAGCTCGTCGCGAAGGTCAACGCCAACCTGCTCTTCGTCCTGATCGGCGCCTTCCTCCTCGTGGCCTCCAGGTTCAACCCCGGCATGAACGTGCGCGACGTCATCGACGCGGTGGAGAGGGGCGCGCGGGGCATCCCGTTGGTGTGCGTGGCCTGCGCCTCGGCGGGCATCGTGCTGGGGGCCGTGTCCCTGACGGGGATCGGCGGCAAGCTGGTGGGCTTCATCATCTCTCTTGCGGGGGACACGCCCTTCCTGGCGCTGGTGCTCGTGATGCTCATCGCCACCTTTCTGGGCATGGGCCTGCCCACCACGGGCGCCTACATCCTGGCGGCGGCCCTGGGCGCGCCCATCCTGGTGAAGCTGGGCTTCCTGCCCATCGCCGCGCACATGTTCGTCTTCTATTACGCCATCATCTCCAACATCACGCCCCCCGTCGCCCTGGCAGCCTACGCGGCCAGCTCCATCGCCGGCGCAGACCCGAACAGGACCGGCTTTCACGCCATGCAGCTCGGCTTTATGGCCTACGTCGTGCCCTTTGCCTTCTGCTACGATCCGGGGCTCCTCATGCGGGGCGGTCCGGCTGCCGTCGGCTGGGGGCTCCTGAGCGGCGTCTCCGCCGTCGTTGCCTTCGCCAGCATGTGGATGGGGTACATGAACGGACCGCTGAACCTCCCGACGCGCCTCGTCCTGTGCGTCGCGGGAGTGCTGGTCCTCTCCGTGTGGCCCGCCGTCACGGCGGTCGGGCTGGCCCTGCTGGCCGCCGTCTGGATCTTCACCCGAAGGGCGCGCTGAAGGCCGGTCCACGACTTTTTTGAAGCTCAGGGACGAATTGGGGCGCAGGGAGCCAAGCGGCTCCTCTGCGCCCCAATTCGTCCCGCGTCCCGTCCTCCCCATCCGGACAGGGCCGTGCCTCATAGCATCCTTCGCCTCCAGAGCCACAGGGTCGCCACGACGCTGAGGAACAGGGCGATCAGGGAGACCCAGAAGAAGCCGTTGGGGTTGTCCATCAGCGGCAGCCGCACGTTCATCCCCCAGAAGCTGGAGACGGCAGCGGGGATGGCCAGGATAATCGTCACGGAGGCCAGAAACTTCATGACGATGTTCAGGTTGTTGGAGATGATGGAGGCGAAGGCGTCCATCGTGTCGCCCAGCACGTCGCTGTACACGCGCACCATGTCGTAGGCCTGATCGTACTCCACGATCACGTCTTCCAGCAGGTCCTCGTCCTCCTCCCGCATCTTCACCAGTTCCTGATACTGCGGGTTCTTCAGCACGCGCAGCAGCTTGTCGATGGCCACGCGGTTGCTGCGGATGGACCCCGTGAAGTACGTCAGTCCCTTCTCCAGGTCCATCAGACGGAACAGCTCCTCGTTCTGCAGGGACTGGCGCATGGCCTGCTCGATGCTGTTGGACATGCGGTTGATCTCGTTCAGGTACTGAAGGTAGGCGCCCGCCGTCCTGTAGAGGATCTGCAGCAGGAACCGCGTGTGTTTCCAGGTGCAGAAGCCCCTGACCCCGCCGGAGGCTCCCGGCAGGATCACGTTCTCCTCGAGGCAGACGGTGATGAAGGCGGACTCCGTGATGACGATGCCCAGAGGCAGCGTGTCGAAGCTGAAGCTCTTCGGGTGCTTCGGGATGTTGAGGACCATCAGCAGCGAGGTGTCGCACCCGCTGTCCTCGTCCGCCTCCTCCACGTCGATGCGGCTCGACTCCTCGGCGTCCATGGCCGCCGTGAGGAAGTCGAGAGGCACCGAGGCGATACGCGCCACGTCCTCCAGCTCCTGGCGTGTGGGTGCCACCAGGTTGATCCAGCTTCCGTGGCGCAGCGTGTCGAGGCTGAGGTCCTCGTGTCCGGGGTTCTTCTGGTTGGTGTTCGTCCTCAGGACCGAGATCATTTGGCTCCCCCCTTGTTTTTAGATGCGCGCCCGACGGGGCGCCCCGATCGGGGCTGGCGTGCCCTCACTTCGCGGCCGGGGGGTGGGCGGAGGTCCGAATCTGCCCCTGCCCCGACAGGATCAGGAAGTGGCGTCTCCCCTCCGCGTCGCGGACCAGGACGGTCAGGGCGGAGCTGAAGGTCCCCCATTGGGGGGCGTAGTGGGCGTTCCCCGTCGCGCCGCCGGCCCCAACCCGCTGAAGGGTGCAGCCGCTGCGCGCGGAGAGCTGCTCCACGCCCATCGGTTTTCCCCAGCGCACCTGAAGGCGCTGCGCGCGCTCGTCGACCCTCAGGTCGAAGGGCCGGCCCGCAAGGTCCGCCCTGGCGACGACGCTGTAGAGCCACCGCATGGCGCGGTCCGCCTCTTTTGCCGCCGTCGGCCTTCCCCAGATCGCTCCCACCGAGAGCACGGAGCCCCCCAGGGCGGCCAGGATCGCGAGGACGATCAGGACCTCCGCCAGCGAGAACGCGCGGCGGACAGCCTTCATCCGCCGCGTGGCGCACAGCACACGGCGGAAGGCTGGACCGCCCCCGAAGCACCCTCCCGACTCGTCGTCCCTAAGGACACTGCCCCCGCCATGCCTCCACGCTCCTCCCTCGTCCGTCCGCGGCGAACGCTCGTATTATAGTATAGCGCGCAGTGAAGGTGAAGGGTCGGGGAGGGCGGCAGGCGTCGCACGTCCGGCAGGGGACTGAAGAAGCGAAAAGGCCGGAACGTGGGGGACAAAAGGACGAAAAAAGAGATACAATAAAAAAATGCTGCAAAAAATTCGTGAGGGCGCCAGAGGTGGACGATGAAGAACGAGCTGGACTACATTCAAATCGAGGATGGGCTGGGGGGAAATCAGGACTGGTTTCCGGAGTGGGACATGTACCACGGCGGGTGCGCCGCGGTGACGGCGTGCGACCTGTGCATCTACCTGGCGCTCCGCGAGGACGCCGCGAGCCTCTACCCCTATGACCTGCGCCACCTCAATCGGGAGGACTTCATCCGCTTCGCCAGGGACATGAAGCCCTACCTGTCGCCGCGTTCCCACGGGATCGACTTCCTTGAAATCTATATCGAGGGGCTGTCGCAGTACTGGCGCGACGCCGGCGGCAGCGGCCGGCGCCTGGAGGGGTTGTCCGGCACGGTGCCCTTTGAGGAGGCGCGCGGAGTGGTTCGGGAGCAACTGGGGAGCGGCCTTCCCGTCCCCTACCTGATGCTGCGCCACCAGGACGACGGGCTGGAGGATTTTGAGTGGCACTGGTTCAACCTGGCCGGATACGAGGAGGTAGGGGACGACCTGATGGTGGAGGCCGTCACCTACGGCAAGCCGCACTGGCTGAGCCTGCGGCGGATGTGGAACTCGGGCGAGGACCGGCGCGGCGGCGTCATCCGCGTGTCCCGGTGAAGGGGAGGGTGGGGGCCCGATCCTCCGCTCCCTGCGGCTTGAGGGCGCGGAGGAACAGCACGTGGGGCGCGCCGCCCGGCGCGGTCGTGACCTCCGCCTCCACGCGGTACACGCGGCGGATCAGCTCCGGCGTCAGGACGTCCCGCGGCCTTCCGCCGGCGACGACGCGCCCGTCGTGCATGATGTACAGCCGGTCGCAGTGCTGCGCGGCCAGGTTCAGGTCGTGCATCACGACGAGGCAGCTGACGCCGGCGCTGCGGATCAGGTCCAGGATCTCCAGCTGATAGTAGACGTCCAGATGGTTCGTCGGCTCGTCCAGGAGCAGAAGGCCGGCGTCCTGGGCGATGGCCCGCGCGATGAGCGCGCGCTGCTTCTCGCCGCCCGACAGCGACGCAAACGTCCGGTCGGCGCAGGGGGACATCCCGACGTAATCGAGCGCCCGCTCGACGAGCTCCTCGTCCCGTGCGTCGGCGCCGCTGAAGGGGCCCTTGTGGGGATAACGCCCCATGGCCACGATCTCGCGGACGGTGAACTCGAACTGCGTCGGCATCTCCTGCGGCACGGCGGCGGCGTGCCGCGCGGCCTCCTTCACCGGCATCCGCCACAGGTCGCGGCCGTCCAGGAGGACGGTGCCGCCCTGGGGCCGGTTGGCGCGGTAGATGCAGCGCAGCAGGCTGGACTTCCCACTGCCGTTCGGGCCGATGACGCCCACGAACTCGCCCTCCTCCACCGTGAGCGAAACGCCCTGGACGATGGGGCGACCCTCCGCGCCCCACCGGAGGGCCTCGACCTCGAGCTTTGCGCTCATGGCCGGCCCTGCCGCCCGCTCCGCCTGAGGAGCCAGATGAAGAACGGCGCGCCGACGAAGCCCGTCACGACGCCGAGGGGGAGCTCACGGGGCGCCAGGACCGCGCGGGAGAAGGCGTCCGCCAGGATGAGGAAGATGGCGCCGACCAGCGCCCCCAGGGGCAGGATGCGCCGGTGGTCCGCGCCGACGGTCATGCGCATGGCGTGCGGCACCACGAGCCCGACGAAGCCGATGGAGCCGCTGACGGCGACCAGCGTTCCCGTCAGGAGCGACGTGAGCGCGAACAGGAAGCGCCTGAAGCGCCGGACGTCTACGCCCAGCGCCGCCGCGCTCTCGTCCCCCAGCATCAGCGCGTTGAGGGAGCGCCCCTGAAGGACGAGGAGGACGAGGCAGGCCGAGGTGACCGCGAGGGGGATGGGAAGCCGGTCCCACCGCGCGCCGCCCAGGCCCCCCAGCATCCAGAACATCGCGCTCTCCGCCCCGCTCCGCTGGTTGAAGTAGACCATGAAGTTCGTGAGGGCCGTGAAGGCGTAGCTGACGGCGAGCCCCGACAGGATCATGCGCATGGGCGTGAGCCCTTCCCCCTGCGCCGCGATGATAAGGACGAGGCCGAAGGCCAGGAGGGAGCCGAGAAAGGCCAGGATGAAGACGGTGGAGAGGCCGGTGTAGCTGCTGCCCAAGACCTTCCCCAGGAGCAGGATGGCCGCCACCGCGCCTGCGCAGCCGCCGGAGGAGATGCCGAGCAGGTAGGGGTCCGCCAGGGAGTTGCGCACCAGCGACTGAATGGCCGCGCCGGCCATCATCAGCCCGGCCCCGACGATGGCCCCCAGGATCACGCGGGGGAGCCGGAGCTGCCAGACGATGCTGACCTCGTTCTGCGGCCAGTCCTGGGCCATGGCCTGCCAGTCGGGGAAGACCTGATGCAGGACGATACCCCAGACCCTTCCGAAGGGGATGGGCACCGGGCCGATGGAAACGCCGAAGGTCATCGTCAGGAGCAGGAGGGCGAGGAGGACGAGCGCCGGAGCGCCCGTCCGCCTGAAGGGGGAGAGAGGGCTCATGAGGGGTCCGCAGGCTGGGTGCGGCTAGAACCGGTCGGGGTAGAGCGCCCGGGCGATAGCCTCGAGGCCGTCGACGGCCCGGGGGCCCGGATACGTTTCCTCAACCCGCATGACGATGACGCGGTCGTCCTGGATCGCCTTCACGCCCTGAAGGACGGGGTCCTCCATCAGGAGCTTCTTCCGCTCCGCGCCGTTGGCGTTTCCGCACTCCAGGAGCAGGATGACGTCCGGATTGCGCCCCACGACGTCCTCCCAGGTGACCTTGACGTAGCTGTCGTCGATGTCGTCAAAGACGTTGCGGGCCTTCGCCATCTTCATCAGGGCGCTTGGCATGGCCTGGCCGCCCACCGTGCGCGGGGGCTGGTCCGGCGCGTTCCACGTCTGATAGATGAAGACGCCGATCGGCTTCGCTGTGTCCACGTCCGCCAGCTTGGCCTCAACGGCTGCGGCGCGCTCCTTCATGGCGGCGATGCGCTGCTCCGCGCGGTCTTGCACGTCGAAGATGACGCCCAGGTTCCTCAGGTCCGTGTAGGTGTCCTCAAGGCTCACCGGGGGCTTTTTCATGACGCGGATCAGGGACTCCGTGATGTTGTAGCACTTGACGCCGTGCTTCTCCAGCTCGTCCGGCGTGATGGCCCCGGCCGACGTGTCACCCGGAACGCTCGTCCCGTACTGGTAGCCGGACAGGAAGAGGTCCGGCTTCTGCCCCAGCAGCACCTCAAGCGTGATGTAGCCCGGTGCGGCGACGGGGATCTTCTTGAGCCTCTCCTGGTGGTCCGGCGCGACCTGGCCGCCGTACTCCGGGAAGCCCGCGTAGCCGGCGAGCTTGTCGTCCAGGTCGAGGGCGAACATCAGCTCGATGATGTTGCCGTCGCCGTTGGTCACGACCCGCTCCGGCGCCTTCTCGAACGTCACCTGCCGATCCCCGTTGTCGATCGTGACGGGGTATGCCGTCCGCGCGGCCTCCGCCGGGGACAAGGCCAGCAGGAGCGCGGCCGCAGCGCAGAGCGCAAAGACAAAGAATCTCTTTCTCATCAAAATTTCCTCCTTGATTCGCTGACAGTGATGCAAACGACAAAACGCAGACGCCGCGGACCCTCTCTCCGCTGCCACCTCCCTTCTCCAAAAACAAGCGCGAAGCGCACGATAAAAATAAAAACCCCGCCCTCCACGGACGGGGTTCCTCGGCGCGCACACGCAAAGATTTGGAAAAGAGCCGCCGCTCCCCTGTCCCGGGAGTTCCTGCTGCGGCGCGTGGGGCAGGTCTCCTGGCTTGCGATTCCTCCTCGAGGACGCCTTCCCGCCCCGGCGTCCTGCCGGAACAGTGGCGTGATGTCCTCTCGTCCTCGCTTACAGTAGTGGAAGCTGCGGGGGACTCGCACCCCCTTCCCTCTTGGAGCGCTTGCGCGCTGCCGCACGGCCTTGACCTGAACTGTGCCGTCATCTTAACACGAGGGGAGGAAAAATAAAAGCCGCGCCAGTGGCCCCCGCAGGGATTTGACAGCGGAGGGGCGATGTGCTTAAATAGCCTTAAATAAGGCGTCGCAGGGCCAGGAAGCGGGTGCAAACCCCGCGCGGCCCCGCCACTGTGACCCGGACGAGTCCGCAGGTAAGGCCCACTGAAGAAAACCCTTTGGGAAGGGCGCGGACGAGGAGGAAGGGAAGTCAGGATATTGACCCTGCACGAGGACCGATGGGCATTTGCGTGGGCAACCCTCCGGTGCTGCTGCAGGACGCAGACTGCGAACCGCATACGGCGAAGGAGGCCCGGCGCGATGCCGTGCCTCCTTTTTTCACGCCTTTTCGCCAGGCTGCGCTCTACCCTGCGAGGGCAGGGGTATCCTTATCACGATGGAGGTATGTGTCATGAACAAGTTTGTCTGCGTAATGCTGGTCGCTGCGGCGCTGCTTTCGGCTTCCCCGGCGTGGTCCGGCCACGACGACGCGAAGCCCGACAAGGTGGGAATCCTGGTGTCGTCCTTCGGCACGTCCATGCCGGAGGCCCGTCCCGCCATCGACAACCTGGTGGAGGCGGCGAAGAAGGCCTTCCCCGACGCGGAGGTCCGCCTCGCCTTCACGTCAAACATCATCCGCCGCAAGATTGCCCGCGAGCGCAACGAGGTCGTGCCGACGCCGGTGCAGGCGCTTGCCGCGATGAACGACGAGGGCTTCACCCACGTGTACGTCATGCCGACGCACATCATCCCCGGCGAGGAGTACGACGAGATGCAGAACGTCGTGGACGCCTTTGCGTCCCTGAAGGGCAAGTACGGCTTCAAGAAGATCGCCCTTGGAGCCCCCTGCCTCAATGGCGTGGAGGACTGCGACAAGATGGCCAAGCTCCTGATGACCCGCTTTGAGAAGCAGCTGAAGGACAAGGGGACGGCCATCGTCCTCATGGGGCACGGCACGCCGGAGCACATTGCCCACGCCATGTACAGCCAGCTGCAGTTCTCCCTCGACAAGGTCGCCTACGGTCGCTTCTTCCTCGGCACCGTGGAGGCCGAGCCCAAGGTGGAGGACGTCATCCGCGCCCTCAAGCGCCACAAGGACGTCCGCAAGCTGGTGATCTCCCCGCTGATGATCGTCGCGGGCGACCACGCCAACAACGACCTGGCCGGCGCGGACGACGAGGAGTCTTGGCTGAACGTGCTGAAGAAGGCGGGCTACAAGGACATCACGCCCTACCTGGTTGGGCTGGGACAGGACGAGAACATCGCGAAGAGCTTCGTTGAGCGCATCCGTGAGATGATGTAGCGCGGGCGCGTTTCCTCGATGACTGAGATCGCGGCCTGCCGCAGGGCGCAGAGCCGCAGGGCCTGGGCCGTCGGCGGGGCGCTTCTCCTCGCTCTTGCCTGCACGGTCGTGTGGCGCGTCACGCTGGGGGAGTGGGATATCCCGCTTCCCCGCGTGCTGTATCTGCTGTCCCCGCGCCTGCCGGAGGCGGAGGCCTCCCTGCCGGAGGCGCTCGTGATCCGCTCCGTGCGGCTTCCCCGCCTGTTTGCGGCACTGGGGACGGGCGGATTGCTCAGCGTTTCCGGCGCGCTCCTGCAGGGCATCCTCGCGAACCCCCTGGCGGAGCCCTACACGCTGGGCATCGCCGCCGGAGCGGCCTTCGGCGGGGCGCTGGGGCTCCTGTTGGGCACCGCAGCGGTGATCCCCGCGGCCTTCGCGGGGGCCGTGGGGGCCCTGTGCCTCGTGGGGCTCATCGCCTGGCGGGCGGGCGGAGGACAGCTGGTGCTGGCGGGCATCGTCGCCAACGCGGTGTTGTCCGCGGGCGTGACGTTCGTCAAGGCGGTGGCGGACGACAAGCTGGGCGCGATCGTCCTGTGGATGATGGGGAGCTTTTCGGGGGCCGGAGCCTCCGGCGGCGCGGCCGTGTGGGGCGCGACGGTCTTGGTGCTGGCGTCGGGGCTCTTCTGTGCCCCCATGCTGGACGCCATGTCCCTGGGCTCCGGCCGGGGCGCGATGCTGGGCGTCAACGAGGGGCGCCTCCGGTGTCTTCTGCTCCTGGCGGCCTCCCTGGGCGCTGCGGCCTCGGTGAGCTTCTTCGGCATCATCGGCTTCGTGGGGCTCGTGGTGCCGCACCTGCTGCGGCTGGCCGTCGGCCCGGCGCACCGGCCGCTGATCCTGCTCTCCTTCCTGGCCGGAGGCTGCCTGCTGGCGGCCGCGGACGGCGTGGCTCAGGCCCTTGGAGAGCTGCCCGTTGGCGTGCTCACTGCGCTGATCGGCGGGCCCTTCTTCTGCTGGCTCCTGATCCGGCGGGGGCGGCGGTCATGAGCGCCGCCTGCTTTCGCCTCGCGGACCTGACCGCCGGCTACGGGGACCGGCAGGTCCTGCGGGGCCTGACCGCGGACCTGTCCTCGGGGCGGTTCACCGCGCTGATCGGCCCCAACGGCAGCGGCAAGAGCACGCTCCTGCGCACGATGGCCGGCCTCCTGCCCTACGGCGGCGGGTTGACGCTCCTGGGGCGCGAGGTGCGGGGCGTTTCCCGGCGGCAGTTCGGGCGGCTGGTGGGCGTCGTGCCGCAGCACTTTCGCCCGCTCTACCCCTTCTCCGTCTGGGAGGTCATCGGGATGGGGCGGCTGCCCCACCGCGGTTTCCCCGCCCGGCCCCTGAACGCGGAGGACGAGGCGCTCATCGAGGCCGCGGCGGAGCGCGTGGGAGTGCGCTCCCTCCTGTCGCGCAACGTGACGTCGCTGTCGGGCGGCGAAGCGCAGCGGGTGGTCCTGGCCTGCGTGCTGGTCCAAGACCCTCCCGTGCTGCTGCTGGACGAACCCACCTCAGCCCTGGACCCCCATCAGGCGGCCCGCGTCCTGGGCCTGCTGCGCGAGCTGGCGCGGGAGGGGCGGACGGTGGCCGCCGCGGTGCACGACGTCAACGCAGCGCTTCCCTTCATCGACGACTACCTGGCCCTGAAGGAAGGGCGGTTCTGCTCTCAGGGGCCCGTCGAGGCCCTGGACGGGCGCGTCCTGGAGTCCCTCTACGGCGCGCCGTT